>NZ_PNCN01000163.1:0-11278 GCF_005886135.1 Pseudoalteromonas sp. S4741
TACCTACATCCATGTAGGCAACAAAGAGTGAATCGCTCCTAGGCAGAACCCGAAGGGCAGCGCCTGTTTGGCATTGATGCTGCGTTATCGCCTATTTATGGGGAATAACCACACCACATAGGCTCTGCCTTGCCTAAATACCAAACAGGCTGCTGCAAATTTAACCTTGAAAGGTCAACAGACCCTAATAGATAACTATAAAAAAGGAAAGGTATGAAAAAGTGTGTAGTGACCCTTTTAGTGTCGGCCTTGTTAGGTGGGTGTGCCCAGCAAAGTACTCAATCATCAGCCTCATCGGCTAAAAAGCTAACAAGCAGTGAGATTATTGCGGCGGCTAAAGATGATGAATGGCGATGGGTCGAATCAGAGAATATTCTAAAGTTAACCCTGCCCACAGGCGCCGCCTATATTGAGCTTAACCCCAAACTTGCGCCTAAACACACTGCGAATATTAAAAAACTGGCAAGACAAGGCTTTTATCAAGGTACTCACATTTACCGTTTTGTTGAAGGGTTTGTAGCTCAAGGTGGCGATAGTACGGGTAAAAAGTTAGCCAAAACTAAACATAGCACGGTGCCAGCGGAATTTTATTTAACCACCACTGAGCCACTTTCAATAACCGAGATGGGCAGTGATGGTTATGCACCCGTAACGGGGTTTTTAGGTGGCTTTGCGGTTGCACAAAACCAAGCGCATACACAAACGTGGCAAGTCCATTGTCATGGCATATTTGCAATGGCGCGCGATAACGATATAAACAGTGCCAGCAGTGAGTTTTTTGTCACCATAGGTCAAGGGCCGCGTTATTTAGACAAAAATATTACCGTGTTTGGTCGGGTGCTTAAAGGCATGGCACATTTTCATCAGCTAGCGCGAACGCCAACTGAGAATACCGAGTTTAACCCCATTACAGATCTACAAGTATTAGCGGATGTAGCAGACGATAGCAGCCAATTTAAAGTAATGAAAACAGACTCTGATTCATTCAAACAATTAATTATTGCTAGGGGTAACCGCAGCGAGGAATGGTTTGCGTACAGCCATAATTATATTGATGTGTGTGGCATGGCGGTGCCAACTAAGCAACTTAATGACTAAAAAAGGAGCCTCAGGCTCCTTTTTTGTTAAGGTAACGCGACACTTATTGTCGGTTTATTTTTACCGCAAATGGGGTTTCGTTATAATGTGTTGAGCGATATGGGTTTATATCAAGCCCACCACGGCGCGTATAACGAGCGTATACTTCAAGTTTTTTAATATGGAGTTGAGTGGTTAAGTCGCTGTAAATACGTTCCACACATTGCTCATGAAATTCATTATGGGTTCTAAATGAAATTAAATAGCGTAATAAGGACTCACGACAAACTTGCTCACCAGTATAGCGAATAATAATACTCGCCCAATCTGGTTGTGAAGTAATTAAACAGTTAGACTTAAGCAAGTGGCTATGCAAAGTTTCGGTGACTATTTTATTGCTTTGTGATTTAAGTGAATGGGCATCAATATGGTAGTTATCTATCTCAATATCTAACTCATCTATACACTCACCTGGCAGTGGTGTGCAAGGAATACAATTGTAGTCATCAGCGCTGTATAAGGTTACCTTTACAGGGCTGTTTACCGCATTGGATAAGTCGTCAATTAAATGTTGTTTAACAATTTCAATACTCCCAAAACGGCTTTGATTAAAGCTGTTTAAATAAAGCTTAAACGACTTTGATTCAATAATATGACTACTTTGACATTCGAAAGTAAACAATGCCACCGCAACTTGAGGCTTACCTTTAGTATTTAACCAAGACAGTTCGTAACCTGTCCATATATCTTGGCCTTTAAACGGCAGCGCAGTTTCATCAATACTTAATGAATCACGATTAAGCTTGCGAGCAATAGGAAAAAGCAAGCTGGGCGTGTATTGATCGACATACTCAGTAGATTGACCAAGTACGCTGCCTTTAAGATCGGGAGAATTGCTGTAATCTGTCATGTTTGCTCTTAAATAGTTACAATGGATGCATTATATATAAATTAAATGAGTTTCACAGTATGTCTGTTGCAATGCAATTAGCTCAACTTCACGAAAAATTTAGCGAACAAACGATTACTAATACACAAAAGCGCCCATTAATCGTCCACGATGAGCAATGGCCAAGCCCATGTGAAATAGGTAGCGCCGATGAACATGGCATGATCCAGTGGCAAGCGATAGTTAGAGAGCCTACAGGTTCATTAATCGATCTCGCTAACGCATTGGAGCTTGAGTTTCCAGAGGCGTTGAGTCAATTTTATGGCCATATGTTTGCTGGCAGTGTTGTAGCCAATATTGACGGACATCAAGTGGAATTATTACAAGCATGGAATGAAGATGATTTTGACCTACTGCAACAAAATATCACCGGTCATGTTTTAATGAAACGTAAACTCAAACAAGCGCCAAGTGTATTTATTGGGTTAACCGACCAAGACGATTTGCTTGTTACCGTATTAGTAGAAACAGGTGAGGTGTGCCTAGAGTATGTAGGTAAAAAGCCACATCATGTACTTGCCAAAAACCTCAGTGAATTTATAGCGTCGTTGACAGTATAATTATAAGGTAGTTTTAAGGTGTGATGTTTTTAGACATAGCATCTTAAGCGTGGGATTTATTGAAAATCCCACGAAATATTAGAGACTATACCACACGGTTCACACCTAAAATCAAACAAGCCAAACCAAGGCTCGGGTAATTTCCATTCACCATGGCAACTCGGGCATTTACGCTCAAGTTCAGAGGCTTTATCAACCCCCCCTACACGGTATAAATAATAGTAAACAGGCTTTTTAGTTAAAAAACTAATCCGTTTAGTTATATCTTTACCACGGCGGTATAAATCACTTTGGGTGCTGGCTATTTCTTCAAGCGCTGGAAATTCACAGCGTGTTGCACCATTAATTTGAATTTGATCGCACGCTTGCCAATCTTCTTGCCATTTAATTAGTGTTTTATAGTCACCATTAGCAATCGCAGGAATATTAAATAGCGGCACGGGTAAAAAGTCATCGCCACAATACAGTGGGCTACATGTATGCACATAGGTGGTATATAAAATATAGCTTGATGGCTCTTTACAGCCATCGGCACCATTGGAGTGAATATCTTGGCCGATGACCTTTACTTTGGGAGCAAGCAAACCAGCGCCATGAAGCTTTTCAACACTGTGTTTAACAAACGCACTGTTATTAAGTGGGTGCATGGCGTCTTCGGTCGGGCACATTACACGAGTAATAAAATAGCCATCTTTTAACACCGTTGGAAATTCCTCTCCAATGATTTGGCCATTAAAGCGTAATGCATTCACTAAGCGGTTTATTGCCTGCTCGGCTTGCTCTAGGGTTGTGTCTTGGTAGCAATCAAATGTTAAATCAACAACAAACATTTATAGTCTCAAATTATTTTTGCTCTAGCAAAGCAAGTAATCGATCAAGTTTTTGCTCAATTCTATCTAACTGAGTGTTTTTAGGAGCTGAGTTACTTGCTTGCTCGGGTGTTTTCATTAAATTATAAATTGAATCGGGATTATTTTTATATTGACTCACTGCCGCAATAATAACCGGCATAGGAAGTGGTTTTACTAAACGGCTTTTAGTTAGTGCAACAGTGGGAACTTTGCCTTCATCAAGAAGGACTTTAATAGCTTCAAATACAGCAGCATTCATTCGATTTATAACTCTTTAATAAAGTAAGCTCGCAACATGGAAGTTGCGAGCAGGTATGGTAACAATAAAGTGGCTCAGACACATTAAAATGTGCGATTTAATTATTTTGACGAAGGCGAGAGTCGAGTTCGTCAATTACCTCACTCCAATCGCCATCAACCGCCAGCGATTCAGCAATAAAGTGTTGTTGGGCTTCATCCCAAAAGGGAGCATCTTGCAATAATGTGGTATCCGAAATGGCATGCGATGCTATAAATGCATCTATTTCTGCTTCTGTATTAGGTAAACCTAATTGTGCGAACAATGTATTTATGTCGTGCTTAGTCGTATCCATAATCGTGCTCCTTAATGAATTAATACTTAATACTTATTAACTCTAGGGGGGAATGATATATCTAGCCAGTTTAACCCTTACTGAATTTACGCTTTATTTACTCAGTAGTAAGTCGCTAAAGCATGATCTGACTCAATGCAGTGGATGAGCGTACTAACTAAAATGTAAATTCGCTTATTTGTCCCACTTAGGTCTATAGTTATATGAGCATTTGGTTATCGTTGTAGTTCAAAATTAATCCCAAACAAGTTACGCGGCGTAATGACAAAAGGTATAAAATAATAAAGGAAATAAAATGACAGCCACAGCAGAATCCACAGACACGTTTAGCGTGCAACATATTGCACCAGAAGATATCAGTACCGCTGCAAGCCTTATATATCAGGCCTACCAAAATGACCCTATTTTACAAACTCTGCTAGGGTATAACGAAAAAAGCCCTCTGGACTATGAAAAAAAACTCCGTGCGCTTATTCGCGAAGAGCTCAGTAGCTTTTGGCAAGAAAAACAGCCTTTAATTGGCCTTTACCGTAACGATAAGTTAAAAGCAGTTGCTTGTGTATTTGAGTCAAGTAGCCAACTTCAAGCAGAGCGTTATTGGCATTGGCGATTAAAGTTGATGTTAAGTGCCGGTTATTTGCAAACGAATCAATTAATTGAAAAAGAAAAAACTATTCGTGATGCACTAAAGCCGCAAGGCAATTACTACTTTTTAGCGTTTATAGCCGTTGACCCACATTTTCATGGTCAAGGGTTTGGCCGCCAATTACTTAAAGGCTTAGATGGTTTATTACATGACAATCCTGAGTCCTCTGGTATAGCGGTATTTGTGACTCGTGACGAACATACGCAATTTTTTAAATCACAAGGCTTTGAGCACTTTAAGCAGCTCACATTTAACCGAGTTAAAGGTGAATTACTTTTTAAAACTGCTCTATCTGTACAAGGCTAGGTGTTTAGAATTGTGATTATGGTAATTGACTTTCGGATTGAGAATCTCAGTCAGTGGAATCTAGTAGCTTACTTAGTCGCACGTGAGCAGTGGAAAATTGGCTGCCGCTGCGGGTAAGAATTGTTTGCAAAAATCTCATAAAATAGCCCTGTATGTAACCCTACCAGTGTACTGATTAGAGTTCGTTTACTACGCAATAACGTCAAACGTAATTGCCTCTTTATTAGTAACAAATATGAGCTATATGAGCAAACTATATTGGAGCTAGAGTAAAAATGGTGGGGGCGTGCATAGAAATAGAGAACCCAAGGCGGGTTTCAGCCTACCGGAAGAATGGTTACCTTCAAGTTGAATTAATCAACGCATTCGACTTCACAAGGAGTTACCTAAAATACTGACATTTAAAATAAATTACAAACCAACTTGTTACCTTGAAGAAATGTGGAGAAATCAAACCAGTATCATGAAGATTGCAGTTTCCTTATCCAGGTCGAACAACTTTTCAACAATCCACGAAAGTCATAATAGTGCTTTCTTACACTATAGTGTCGGAAATTGTCACTAATAGTGCTTTTTTCCACTATTACGGGTATCCAATAAATGAACTGTCTGATTGTGCTTTTCTCATTGATGCTGATGATCACCTGAAATTTAAAAAAGGCACTTTTTGAAGTTACATATCGGCGACAGAAATAGTGGTTCGATTAATTATTGCCGCAATATCTATTTGCTGATTTTGCGGTATAACTTTTTTAGCAGAGAGTTCAGGAAAAGTGTGAAATATCTGTTTTTTTGTAATGCCAAGAAGTTTAATCGCACTATCAAAAGTAACGATAAATGATTCTATATGTCGATTTGAGCTGGAGGATAATTGTGGTGTTTGGAGAAAGCTAACGTAGCAATTATTTATAGGCCATGCTGCATTGAGGTGTCGTATTAGTAGTGTTAACGGAAAGAATTGAAATTTTTCTGGAAGTTGAGAAAAAGGGCTAATGGCATCACCTAATCGCTCTATAAATTGGTTATATACTTCTTTGCCACTGAGGAAGTTGAAGCCCTGCTCTAATGCACTGTTAAAGTCGCTTACCGATGGGTGATGGTAAATGGGTAAAACAGTTGTGTAAGGGTTTTGAATAAACAAGCTTGCTAGCAAGCAATCGCAGATTTCATCTATGAATAATTCGCTTATTTGACTAGATATCGGATAGCTTTTTATTGGGCACAAACACAACTCGTTGGTACAAGTACCTTCTAATAATAAAGGTGACCAAATGAGTTGTTCACCACATTCTTGACAGCTATCGCAGAGCACACAACCGTGCAGCTCACATGATAAATTACCAATGTTTCGCCACTTTTCTTTTAGATATCCTTTGCCCTTTACACAATAGGGACAAATACGAGGCATATCAGTGTGACAGTCTAGAAACAGTATGGAGTGCTTTGGTGCTAAGCTTAAGTCGCTAGTGCTCATGGCACAGGGTACGAGTTCACTTAATAGCTGTCGTTGTTTAATGTTAATTGTATTTTTTGTAACCGCACTCCACATTGGTTTATCAAGCCATTCGAGCGGTGAGGTGAACCCATTTCGAAGGCTCAAGCGTAATAGGTAGCTAGCTAGACTTTCATCTGCGATTCGTTTAGGCATTACCGATAACATTAATCAAACTCCCTCGAATCTAAAATCCCAACGATGTCATTATCAGTTAGGGCAAGTGTGTCAAAAGGATTGTAAGCAGATGAATTAATTCCCAACAGGTAAGCATCTTCAAGCTTAGCAAACAGATTCTTACGCTCACTGGTTGAAGCTATAGCAAAAAGCTTCGTTAACAGCCCAATTCTGCCGTCGGTTGCGACATGCAAACGATTAAGTATAGGTTTGTCGTCTAGAGTGAATGGCGGAAATCGAAATTCGGTGGCAAAGTAATTACAGCATAAAAGCCAGCACTCGCAGCGAGAAGGGATTATGTAAAGTTTTTGTTCAGATAGGAAACGGCGGCTCAGTTGCTCTTCACCTTTTAACCTGTGCGTTGATTTGCCATATTTAAGCTTCAACAATCGGCTGGCGACTGGCGTTCCCATTAAAATAAGTGAAACTTTTGGGTTGTTATCTAGTAGCGCTGCTATTTGCTTCGCCATTCGCTGACTAGTGATTCCGTCGATATCCGTCAAACATTCCTGTACTTCATCGATAATGATCAGTTGAACGCGATGCGCGGCAAGTAAAACGGCAAGCCTGTCTTGAACGATATGAGCTTTATTGGCACTTTTACCTATGACTGAAGTGAGTGCTTTAACGACCTGTATAAGAAAATCAGTGGCTGTTTTAGTCTCCGTTAACTTTACATAAATGACCGGATAATAGGTTACTTCGGGAGTACATAAAGTTGGAAAACGTGCTAGATATGTCTTGGCTAAACACGTTTTACCAACACCACTTAGACCTGTTAAAAGTAATCCATAATTTTTACCAAAATTTTGCTGATGAATTTGGTCTATTAGTTCAAGGCACTTGCTCAGACTTGGGTGGCTAAACATTGGTTAGTCCTGCCATAAACCAAGCTGAGCTTCGTTGCGATTAGGGCTTACTTTTCGCTTAATATTTCCTTTATCTGAGGGTGTATCATCCTCTTTGGACTTCTTCGACTTTTTGATAGGTTTGTATGCATAACTCTGGTTACTTCGCTTAATGCGCTCTGCCGTAGATAGTCCCTTAGAAAAGTTTTCTTTTGCAGTAGCAACTGGCTTGCCACTGCCAAGTGATCTTGTCTTTTGCTTAACTAACTTTTCAATTTTACGACTGAATATATCTCGACGCTCAGGCGTCCCTGATGTTGTGTTAAGTTCTTCAAATGATAGTGGATACTCCAACTCACTTCCAGATAGCTTTCGGTTTTCTACAAAATTGTATACTTTAGGGTGGTCGTAACATGGGAAGTCCGCGATGACTGTTACCCAACGGCCATCATCTGGGTCAGATTTCACAGTAACCGTCATATCTTGGTTTTTATCGAGAGTTTTTGCATCTAGATAGCATTGCTTTATACGGTCATCCGCAAAAACCTGTTTGTTGACCTGAACCGTACCTCGCTGACTTAATGAAGGGCGGTGCTCTATATAATGGCAAGCAGCACTGAGCAGTTCTTTATTGACTGGAATGAGAGGCTTTAGAGCAATAGACTCGTTCCATACTTGTTGTGGTGTTTTGTTGTTGAGGCTTGAGTGCTTTGAGTTTACATAGTGAACGAGGTAACCATGCAGTAGCGAGGCAAACTCCTCGACAGGCAAGGAAGCGGCTTTTTTAATGGTTTCTTCAGACGACGGCTTACTTGTTTTGTGGGTGCGTTTGTCTTTATAACCTGGAAGACCTATGGTTATTGTTCCATCAGGTAACTTAAATTCGCCTCCTTTAAAGAATTCTTCCCGCAACGTATTGTTGAAAGACTCAACAAAAGGTTTTCGCCAAGGTTCATTCGATGGAGCTTTGATTAACTCACACCCTAAGCGTTGGGATATTTGTTTGAACTGCTCAGCTTTATAGCCACTGCCATTATCCACAATAATTTTAAAAGGAATACCACAAGCGTTTAGCTGGTCACTGGTTGACTCAAAAATACGCTTAAATGATCGAACAACCCCTTCCGTATCCTCAGAGGTGCCTAGCTCGAATGTAACACTCAGCGGGTAGCGTGAGTGGCAGTCAATGGCGATATAGATGCTGACGTTGCCCGTTGGTTTACCTTCTTCGTCAATAAGAGCCAAGTTAAGTGACATCCGGTCCATTTCTACTCGCTCAAGCACGTGAGTGGTTTTTATTTTCTTGGATAATGTACGTAGTGCTTTTTTTACTTCGCTGTAGTTTCCAGAGTTTAAAATGATATTAAATGCATTAAGTCCTTCAATGCGTCTGCTAAACGTTCGTTCGCTAACCTGTTCAATAGCGTCATTTTGCGTCTGAGCTTTTAAAACTGCTTTAGAATAACTTGAGTAGCCTCTCGCAATGTTTTCAATGTTGCCTTTTACCCAAGTGTCAGTAAAAAATCGGTTAAGGAAGTTTTCCGTGGCCGCATTGGTTCGCTTAGGTTGGCTTTTTCTCGGAGCAATTGACTTTTTGAGATTAAATTCTGCTTCTCGATATTGCTTCCACCAACGTGCAATAGTGCTGTTGCCGTGTTTTTCGGTGCCGATGTGGTACTTGCCATGAACAATCTGTTTGAGTTTATCGATGGTCTTGTCAACGGTAGGTTTATAGCCATCATGCACCAATGTTGCTAACTCGGTAATGTAAGGCTCTCGCTTTTGCAGTTCTTTTTTTTGTGATGCTGTCAGCTCGTTATTGTCGTGTGTTATGGCGTATGCTGGTCGTAATTCACCGCTGTCTATTTTCGAGCGAAAGTCATCTTGGGTTAAGTGCAAGCCAGTTTCTGTACCTAACATCGGGTTAGGGTTTAGTAATGCTTGCAGCTCATCATAATATGCTAGATTAAATTTACGCTGTTCAATATCGATGAAGGTGTCACCGACCACAGGTGGCTGATACATTACTTCTTCCTCATCAATGTCGTTTCTGCGTTAAAAGGCTTTGACGTGTCAAAATAAAAGTGTTGTTGTGCGACGAGTGACCAAGCGTGCGCTCGTGAGCCACCAGGCAAATTAGATACTAACTTTTCAAGTCGAGACAGTTTTGTTCTTTTTGGTAAGTTACAGATAACGGGCTGTAAATGATTGACGTCAAGAGTCTTGTAGCCCATGAGTAGTTCGTAGTTTTCAACCTCAATGCTGTCAACATCAAGCTCACTCCTCAGCACCAGTTCAAGCCCTGTTAACCTATAAATGACTCGTTTCCTAAGTTGGTGACGTTCAAAGAATTCATCATTCATATAGTGGGTGTGTTTGATTTCTACATATTCGGCATGGCCGGATTTATATTCCACCAAAAAGTCAGGTGTATAACGTCTTCCATACACACTAAATGATTCTGGTTGGGAAGCATATTGATGGATAGACTCTTCAAATTCGAGCGTTATCCCGTATTTGCGTTCGAGAAACGACTCACACCAGATATGACAACCATTTTTAGCACTGTAAAAGTTAATGGTGTGTTTTGAACGGTGTTTGTTGAATTTTTTTTTACCCTTCATGTTCGCCTCAAAAAAAATTAGTTGAAAATGCCCAAGATTTTTTGGCTAAAAATCAATCTTAGCTATAATTAAAGGTTGGGCTTGTATAAATATCAAGTTGATGAATGGATGAAATAGTCATCAAACCTCTCTCTTTTTCAGCACTTTAAAAAAGGTATGAACTACTTGTAAAGCTGTACAGTAAATACTCGAATGTAGTCTTGTTTTTATACAGGAGCTTTGTGTAACTAATTGATATTAAAGAGGGGTAAAAATGAGTTATGTTTTAAAAAGATTTTTTAAATGGTACTCTTTTGTCGTTTTAAATGCTTTTTTTACGGCTTACCTACTTCGCTTTACGAAATAGTGCTGTTTTTTCATGTTTGTTTGAAAACTATTTCAAAATAAATAGTTATAACAAATTTTTACGTCAATTGACGTAAATACTGGTATCGATATGTCAGAATCTTCAAGAAAATTTAAAATAAATAGAAAAACTTCAGACAAATACACAGAAATAGCCAATATATTGTGTATTAAACATGCTGATTGGGGGGGCTTTTTAGTGCAACACGAACTTGATTTCTTTAAACGTAACTATTACCAGCTAAGGCCAAACTCACCAATGGTTGCCGCATGGTTTAAGCAGAAAAAGATAACTTTAGACCAAGAGGGAGTGAACCAGCCCTACTCAATTAGAATGCCGCAGAGTTTAGTTGATGACCTGGCTGGGTGGTGCAAACAATATCGCGTTTCAAAAGAAATGATTGTTGAATACGCCCTTGAAGCCTTTATTCAAAGAGTTGATGTAGGAAGAGCTGCTTATAAAAAGCTTAAACGCCATGAACTGATGCCACTCTTTTTGCTAGAGCATTCTTTTAAAGCTAGGCTCACTGAAACTGAAAAAATTAGCTTTATACGAGAAAACATACTGATACAGGAGCACATGCTGCCAGGTGCTTTTCGCAAAGAGTTTAAAGAATCAAAAAAATAAGCACTGCATGGGCAGTGCTTAATATTTTAATGCGCACGTTATAGGTTTAGCGATTCAAACTTCTGTTTAAATAGCCAATGCTCCAATGCTATGCCAACTAACATCATTGCGCCACCAAATACTAGTGCCAATATTATACGGAAGGTTGATAGCCCTTCTTGATTAACCTGAGCTGCACATAA
>NZ_PNCN01000164.1:0-1345 GCF_005886135.1 Pseudoalteromonas sp. S4741
AACTTAAACGATCCGCATTAAGCACTGCTCGGGTTTTTTTAGCATTTTTTAATGGCTAATTGTTTTACTATTTAAGTAATCAGTAAATGCAAACAGTACACCCGACACAACAAAGGTCACGTGTATCAGCACTTTCCAGAGTAATTCATCATTTGAATGAGATGCAGAGCTTATAAACACCTTTAGTAGCTCAACGGCTGAAATAGCGACTATCGCACTAATCAGTTTCATTTTTAAACCAGAAAACCCTACTTTTCCCATCCATACGGGACGGTCCTCATGATTGTCGATATTAAGCTTAGAGACAAAGTTTTCGTAGCCACTAAATATAATAATTAATAAAAGTCCAGCTAACAAAGCGGTATCAACCAAAGTTAGTATACCCACCAACAACTCTTGATTACTGGCAGTAAACGTTGCGATCCCCATCAAATACAGCTGTTTAAAAAATTTTATTAGTAATAAAACCACAGCAAATAGTAAACCGACAAAAAATGGGGCTAATAACCAGCGTCCTTTGAATATAAACGACTCAAGAACATACTCTACTTTATGAACAGGTTGTATTTTTATATTTATATTATTTGTGTGTGGTTCTGACATAAGAACACCTAAAAGTTAAAACGCGACATTAGCCTAAATTTAGCTGTAACACAATTAGTTAAGGTTAAACACTTTTACGCGATACGCTCATCTTAACGATAAAAATATTTCGTTTCCCTTTATTTTATATTCGATTAAAAATAAATATACCAACAGATATGTTCTGGCTTGGTTACACTTGTTTTATGTAGGCATTGTATGCATGCATAACTCGATTGTTACTCCATTTTTAGGAATAAGAAAATGAATAAAGCATTACTCGCGTTAATCGTTGCACCATTTTTCGTTTTATCTGCTGCTAATGCAGTGGCAAACGATGCTACAGACGCTTCAGCTGAGACGATTCAAGAATTCACAGAAATGTGTGTTAGTTGGGCTAAAGAAGACGACGTAAGCAATGAAGAGCTTTATAACTATGTTTTAAAGTGTGTGAATGATGAACTAACATCTGAAGGCTATAACAAAGTCACTGCTGTTAAAATTTAATGAATAATTGAGTGAATTGAACCTAAATTGGTTACATTTTTTAATCCTGTAAAGTAAAAAAACAGATTAGAAATGCCATTGCGATAGGTTTTATTTGACAAAAAAACCGGAACTGTCACAGGCTGTGCATTCCGGTTTTTTATTACTTAACCTGAGCTTCGGATAAGAAATTACTAATTTAAAGGAACTAAATGCTCGTTCCATGATCCGATCATTCGACCAAGAGTGATTAGAACAAAAAGGAACGAGCATGAAC
>NZ_PNCN01000165.1:0-591 GCF_005886135.1 Pseudoalteromonas sp. S4741
ATACCGCAACAAACTCACCGAAATCAATAATTATTAAATGTAGTTTGAATCCATATGACCAACCCATAGTGCCTTTTCCATGATGAGCAACGCCTTCAAACACTTTATTTCTTTTAGCTCTGATGATGTGACACACTTCTATTTTAGTGGAGTCAACAAATTGTATACCTGTGGGCTTGCCAAGTTTTGATGTGAGGTAACTGCACATCGGAACCACCACACTAGGCATAAGCGCGAGAAACCTTGTGTAACTCAGCAACTCTGGAAAATAGGCTTTAAGTTGACGGCAAACATAGTGAAGGTAGTAGTTTTTGAAATCTCTGTAATGTGACTGGTGAAAATGGATGATAATAGTCATCACCTCTGACGGAGATAAGCGGCATGCTCTTCGACGTTTAATTTCACCATTTTCGAGCAATATACGCTGCCAGCTTGGGAAAAATAACTTTGAAAAATCATCGACATCACAGTACGTTTCAACTAACTTGTTCATGCTCGTTCCTTTTTGTTCTAATCACTCTTGGTCGAATGATCGGATCATGGAACGAGCATTTAGTTCCTTTAAATTAGTAATTTCTTATCCGAAGCTCA
>NZ_PNCN01000166.1:0-9686 GCF_005886135.1 Pseudoalteromonas sp. S4741
TGTCACAATTCCATCTTCCGGTCTGACAGGTCTTTGTACTTTTTTGAATATGTGCTTAGCCTTCAATAACTCCCAGTGTACAGGCATTTCTTTGAGCCATTCAACTCCAGAATCCTTACATTCTGGATATGCTTTATAACGACCGGTCATTATGAATGCACCTCGTTAAGTAGCTGCATAATCTCGCTCGATACTTTATCTAAATCCGCATCAATTTCGGTCAGTGATCTTGGTGGTACGTATTCATAAAAATGACGATTGAATGGTATTTCGTAGCCAACTATACCCACTTCACCGTCTTGCTCGTCGATTTTTTTAGTATCAATCCACGCGTTTGGTACATGGGGTAATACTTCACGGGCAAAGTAGTCATCAACACTTTCTGTTAGTGGTACGTTTTCATTATCACGCAAGTCTGGGTTGGCTTCTACCTTGCCCTTTACTTTACATACTTCTGCTTCGTCATCGTGTTCGCTTAAGTGTTTAACTATCAGCTTGAGCTGTGCAGCGCTTAGCTTAACGTTGGGTGTTGCGGTTTCTAGCTCGGTAGTTAATGCGTTTAAAAATACATCGCGAGACAAATACTTATCATCAAGTGAGGCAAGCGCTGTAAGGGCAATCTGTTGAGTATGCTCGTTTAACTTATCCCATGCTTTATCGGCTGTTAAAGCACTAATGCGTAGCTCATCTTTTGGATAAACAGCCAGTTGTAATGGGCGCTCTACTGTAATACGGCGATAACCAAATTCTTGGTAATCGAATATTTTACTAAAGTCGTTACTTGATCGAGAGCCAACAAATTGGCCGTATGTTTTAACAATGGTTTCTATTGCATCTTCTGTTAGTTCTTTACGTTTACTACCGAGTGACTTACGCATTGCTGCATAGAATACATTCTCATCATTTCCTTCAACTTCACCGCCACCACTACGGCCTCTGCCGCCTGTTTTAGCGCGCTCTTTTGCCGCATTGATAAGTTGTACTTTGCCTTTACGGTTAGCAGGCTTGTGGGTTGAAAGCACCCACACATAAGTTGCTATGCCGGTGTTGTAAAACATATCCGTAGGTAGGGCTACAATGGCTTCTAGCAGGTCGTTTTCAAGAATATAACGGCGTATTTCACTCTCACCACTACCGGCTCCACCGGTAAACAACGGAGAGCCATTTAAAATAATACCAATGCGCGAGCCACCCTCATGTTGTGGGCGCATTTTGCTAACTAAGTGCATTAAAAACAGTAACGAGCCGTCAGATACACGCGGTAAACCCGCACCAAAACGGCCTTCAAAGCCTTTTTCGGTGTGTTCGTCGTTAATTTGTTTTTGTATTTTTTTCCAGTCTACCCCAAATGGCGGGTTTGATAACATGTAGTCAAACTTTTCGGTGCGTAGCTGGTCGTTTGATAAGGTATTACCGAGTTTTATGTTATCGACCTTCTGCCCTTTAATAAGCATATCGGCTTTACATATAGCGTATGACTCTGGGTTTAGCTCTTGGCCAAATGCTGAAAGCGATGCTTTATTGTTAAGCTCTAGTACGTATTCCATACCCGATGATAAAAACCCGCCCGTACCCGCTGTTGGGTCGTAAATTGAGCGAACTAAGCCCGATTGCGTAAGCGCATCGTCGTCATTGGTAAACACTAAAGAGGTGGTTAAACGTACAATGTCGCGCGGGGTAAAGTGCTCACCTGCTGTTTCGTTAGAGCTTTCAGCAAAGCGCCTAATTAGCTCTTCAAACACTAAACCCATACCATAGTTATTAATAACATTTGGGTGTAGGTCGGTTGTAGCAAAGCGTTTAGCTACTTTATAAAGTAGGTCGGCTTCTGCCAGCTTATCTAGGGTGTTAAAAAAGTCAAAATGCTCAAAGATTTCACGCGCATTAGGGCTAAACGACTGAATGTAACTCTCTAGGTTACTGGCTACATCGGTTTCGCCAAGGCGGTTTAAATCCATTTTTGAGGTATTGTAAAAACTTAACTGCGCTGCGTGAGTAAGGAGCTTGTCTTGCGCTTCAATTGGCATGGCTTTTACGGTTTCGTACTTTTCAAGCACAGCAGGTTTAGTGGCTTCAAGCACACACTCCAAACGCCTTAACAACGTAAAGGGAAGGATAATACGGCCATACTGAGATTGTTTAAAATCACCGCGAAGTAAGTCGGCGACTGACCATAAAAAAGCAGCGGTTGAAGAGAAGTTGTTATCTGTCATTTTGACCCTTTATTATTTTGTTTTCCGTAACTTAACTTACCATATCATTAGATATGTTATTTTTTAAGCAAGATTTAAGGATTATTTACCAGCACTGAAGGCAGTACTTTTTATTAATGGCATTGTAACCTTTATTATGTTGTATGGTAGAGAAGCTTTATCAAATTAAGGTAATATTCATAATTAACAAAATAGTAATCTATAAATAACTCATAGCTTTAAAACGGAATTAAATTATGAAAAAGGAAGAAGTAGACGCACATGTAAGAGGTGTTGTAGATAAGCTAATTGAGCAAATGCAGGAGAACTTGGGGGAATGGATAGCACCTTGGCATAATGGCTTTTTAGAACCTAAAAATGCCATTACACACCACCTTTTTAGTGGCATGAATGCAACGCTACTTTGGGCGTCTACCCTTGAGAATACTTTTCAATCGGATGAGTGGGCTACACTTAAACAATGGAATACAAAAAAAGCGAAGGTAAAAATTCGCTCAAAAGGGACACGTTTATTTCGCCCTATTTACGCTAAAAAAAATAAGCCCAGTGATGAAGATTATATTATTTATTTTAAACCTTATACGGTATTCAACGCTGACCAAGTAAATAATTACAATTCAGCACACCCTGACTTATTTGCAGATGATATGCCGATAGATCCGAGTGCTGATAAATTTATAGCCCGATGCAAAGCCAATATTACTCATGGCAATACCAATGCATTTTATAGAGTATACGAAGATAAAATATATCTGCCATATCCCACTAACTTTGTAGATAGTTCTCATGGCAGTAAAAAACATAATTATTATGCTACTGCTATTCATGAGTTAATTCATTGGAGTGGTCATGACACTAGAATGAAGCGCAACTTAGCTAACAATAGTACTGAGCAGTATGCATATGAAGAGCTTGTTGCTGAACTAGGTGCTGCAATTATATGTACGCGGCTTGAAAATACAATTACACCAAGAACAGATCATGCAGCTTATTTGAAGTCTTGGATAAAGCATTTAAAAGATGATTTTCGTTACTTATTTAAAGCCGTAGATGATGCAAAAAAAGCAGTACACTTTTTGTATGAGTTAACAGGTATTGAAAGTTCAGAGGTGAATTGTGAAGATAAAGAGTTTGAACTACTTAATGATAGTGAAGCAGTAGAACCAGAGAAAATAATTCTTACAGGTTTTGTAAGTACGCTAAAAGTTAGTATGTGCTGTAACCATTGTCATGAAAATTATAGTGTTACGTTAACCCGTTATGAAAACCTATCGTTTTGTGAGCAATGCTCAAAGCCAAATAAGCATCTTATTGAGTGGTAATTGCTGAATGTTTTATTAGGGTTGTGGTAACGAGAGGGCTTATCGTAAAACAGGAACAAACCGTTTGAATGCGCTTTAATATGTTCCAAAATAAAATATAAAACCATTATTATCATAGTCTTAGTTATTTTAGATTGTTCCGGTTTGTTCCGCATTGTTCCGGTTGCTATACATAGTAAACCGAGACACACCTTAACACTTTGAACACTACCTTATTTAACGTTCAATACAAAGCACGGTCAAGTTATCGTTATATCTATTTTAAAAGCCAATTTTAGGACCTAATCTAATTGCATCCTCTAAATGGCTTGGCGCAAAGTGCGCGTAAACCATAGTTAGCTCAATCTTTGCATGACCAAGTATCTGCTGTA
Organism: Pseudoalteromonas sp. S4741; assembly: GCF_005886135.1. Classification (NCBI taxonomy): domain Bacteria; kingdom Pseudomonadati; phylum Pseudomonadota; class Gammaproteobacteria; order Alteromonadales; family Pseudoalteromonadaceae; genus Pseudoalteromonas; species Pseudoalteromonas sp. S4741. The sequence continues at coordinate 3,907 of NZ_PNCN01000166.1, forward strand.
GCACCAAAATATTACCTCCGTTCATCATAAAATGACTTGCGAAAGTATGCCTTAGAACATGGCTACACTGCCCCTTAGGCAAATTAATATCGGTTTTATTTACTGCTCTTTCAAACGCCTTTCGACAATCAGCAAATAATGGCCCTGATTTTTTAGGCAGCTGATTAAACAACTGCACTAGTTTAGCGTATTACTAGTTTCGCGCCTGTTTAATATTAAACGGGTGAATTAACCTGCCAATACCCTGTTTTCTTAGCGCCAATACGAGTTATCAAGCCTGCGTCTTTCAAAAACTTTACGCGCCTTTCAATAGTGCTTTGAGACTTGCCACATTTTTCAGCAAGTTGTGCATTAGTTTTATAGCGGTCTTGTTGAATGAACATTAAAATATCTTTATCAAGATTAGAAAGTTTTAAACCGTCATTTAAACCGTCATTTAAACCGTCATTTGACTTTATATTATTCGCCTCTGAAATTGCGTTATAAATCATCTGCAACATAAACTCTATAAAAGGAGCGCTATCAGTTTGTTGAGTGCTTTGGCGGATCGCTAAGTAATAATCATCTTGGTGTTGATAAACCATACTTTCTACAGGAATATTTATGAATACTTCATGCCACTTAGACAAGATTAGCGTTTGCCATAAACGTCCCATTCGGCCATTACCGTCAGAAAAAGGATGAATAAACTCAAACTCGTAGTGAAATACACAACTTGCAACAAGTGGATGAACATCACTACTTTCTAGCCATTCTAATAGGTCAGTCATTAATTTTGGCACACGTGTGGCTTGTGGTGCCATGTGTACAACTTGCTCTCCTGACATTACCCCCACTCCTTCTTGACGATACATACCTGCATCTTTGACTAAACCTTTCATCATCAGCAGATGTGCTGCAAGTAGATGAGTACCATTTGCTGGTTGCCATTGAGGGAGTGTTTCATAAGTACTAATTGCATTATGAGCTTCTTGCACTTCTTTAGGTGGTGCAATAACACGCTTACCATCGAGTATCGCGGTAATTTGCTGCTGTGTGAGCGTGCTGCCTTCAATCGCGAGTGAGCCTTGTACTGTGCGCATTCGATTTACTTTGCGCAAACGAAGTAGTTTCTCTTGCTCTTGCTGCACTGTTAGGCGGCCTATAGACTCACTAATTTGAGCCACTAAAGACAGAGTTTTGTTTGATAAAGTAAAAGGCGGTAAATAGTTAGGCATTATTATAATTCATTGCTTTGGTGTTAGGGGTTTAATAGCACGCATTAAAATAGCACCTTAAAACTCAATTTGTACAGTAAGCAATCAGCTTTTGTAAAACTATGTTTATAAAAAAACCCGCAAGGCTCGAATTAACTAGCGTTGCGGGTTTTTTAGGGTTTTTAAACAAACGAATTTAAAAACCGTTGTTGGTGGAGCTGGGGGGATTTGAACCCCCGTCCGAAAAGCCTCGACCGTCGGTACTACATGTTTAGTATTGTCATTTAATTAACCTTTAAATCCCGGACAAACACGGTAGATAAAGGCGAGGCCGCTTAGTTTTAACGCTTCAACCCCGGCCAGGGTTTCCGTCGCGATCAGGTGTTAGGGTGACACTCCAAAATCCAGTCCACAAGAATACATGGAAGGAGCGCTAGCCAGCCTAAGCTGCTAGAGAGTAGTTATCGTCGTTTGCGATTACTTTAAATTGCGGCTTTTTTACGAGGCAAACCGCACCTCGACATGCACCTCGGGCTTCTTGAATTCCGTCGAATCCTAATCAGCCCCTGAATAAGGTTACTCATTCAGAGTGTGCAAGCAGTATAACCGAGTAACCTACGAATACTCAACACCTTAGGCGTTTTATTTTATTGGTTGGTTAATCCTGCATCAAACACACATGTAAATGTAAAATATTGAACAATTAAGAAACAATTACTTAACAAGCGTGATGCTTTATGCTCAAATGCAAGGCTAAACCTTGGTCTAATAAATTATAAAAAATAATAACAGACATATTACCTAGAGGATTTATAAATGTCGGTTTTTTTCTTTTGATGAGCAAACGGGTATATCTCTTTAGTTTCACACCCTCATGTTTCAGGTTTAGCCTCAACAGCAACACAGCTTATTGAATTAATTGGGCAGTCAGAATATTGCGAGTGTGAGGTTATTGCTAGCAATATTGGTAAGTTGTTTGCTCAAAATAACGACGAAGAAGCCCCCTCATTAGTAATTGCTCAAGCCATTGATGCAAAGCTAACCATTAACATTGATGAAAAAAATATGCTTGTTGAGGCTACTCTTATTACTGCCAAGGGCGGTAAATTGCTTAGCATGGAACAAGCAATTGACGTGTTAGCTCAGGCAGGGATTGTAAAAGGCATTAGCTCTCATGCATTAGAACAGTTATTGGCGCAACAGTTTGAACAACTCTCAGGAAGCACGCATTGCGCTGAAGTCGCTTTTGGTCGTGCACCTAAAGTGGGTAACGATGCCAAATTTGTGCGTCTTTGCTGCACAGCGCAAGACCGCGTACTTAGCCCACAAGCTAAAGGCGGTGGTAAAGTCGATATGAGAAACCTAGGTGATATTATTACTGTAAAACCTGGTTGTGAATTAATGCGGCGCATTCCAGCAACATCGGGGGTTGATGGCTTTACTGTGTTTGGAGATGTGCTAACTGCAATCTCTGGCAAAGAGCATAAATTACAACCTTTTGACGGTACTAAAATTGCGCCCGATAACCCCAACTTACTAATTGCCGACTGTACTGGTGTACCGGTTGCCCTTCCCCGTGGTATGCGTGTTGATGATGTTTTATGTTTTCATAATATTGATCCCAGTACTGGTCATGTTGAATTTGATGGCAGTATTATAGTCAGTGGTGATATAAAAGATGGCATGCGCGTGACCGCCAGCGGCGATATTACTGTTTTAGGTTTTGTTGAATCGGCGCAGTTAAAAAGTAATAGCGCCATCACAATAGTAAAGGGCGCAATTGGCAGAAAACGAGAAGCCGATGAGCCATTCACCTGTTCTATTTTTGCTAAACGAACCGTTGCACTTGGTTACTCTCAATACTGTGACATAAAAACGGAGCAAAACTTATTAATAGAACGCCAATCATTACATTGCGACTTGAGTGCTGGAAATTTAGTTAGGGTTGGCAGCGCAAAAGCTCCTAAAGGGAAAATTATTGGTGGCCATATTCTAGACGCAATGCGCATTGAAACAGGTGAATTGGGCGCACCAGCAGGAACTAAAACCCGTGTTTGCATTGCACAGCGATGGTATATGCTAAAACAAAAACAAGCGCAAATCACTGACTTTGAAAAAGTTTTAATCAGTAAGTCAATTGAACTACAGCAAGCGCGCCAGCGAATTAATAAACAAGTTGCAAGCGCACAGCGTCAGCAGTTCTTGAATAAAATAACAACGAATGAAGAACACATAGCAAACCGAAGCGCCAGTATCAGTCAGCAAAAGCAGTTGCTAAGAAAGAAAATGGCGCAGCTTTTAGCGCTCAGTCGTTTAAAAGTTAATGAGCTTATGCACCCCGGGGTGGAGCTTAAAATTGCACGAGAATCAATTAGCTTTTCGCGTAATTATCCACCACATTTAATCACTCACAGTGAAGGTAAAATAACGCAATCTTTTTAATAACGCTTATTAAGACTGGCTCAACCCAAAAAGTAAGTATTCACTATTGTGAACTTAATCTTGGTTGCTTGCTTCGTCTAAGTTTTGTTGTGTTTCATCTATAGCAAGTGGCCAACCACCTAGTTGCTGCCAACGATTGACAATTAAACAATATAATTCAGCGGTGCGTTCTGTATCGTATAACGCAGAGTGTGCTTGTTTGTTATCAAACTCTATTCCTGCCGCGCGGCACGCTTTAGCCAATACTGTTTGCCCTAATGCTAAGCCTGCAAGTGATGTGGTATCAAAACTAACAAACGGATGAAATGGTGTGCGCTTGATGTTATTACGCTCAATAGCGGCATTTAAAAAGCCATGGTCAAAAGCGGCATTATGAGCAACCACCACAGAGCGCTGACACCCTGCGGCTTTTTGCGCTTTGCGCACTACTTTACAAATTTCTTTAATCGCCTCTTCTTCAGGGACAGCCCCTCGAAGTGCTGAAAAAGGCTCAATCCCATTAAACTCAATGGCAGCTTGTTCAATGTTTGCGCCCTCAAACGGTTGCACATGAAAATGAACGGTATGATCGATACTAAGCAGTCCTTCGTCATCCATTTTTAAAACGGATGCTGCAATTTCTAGTAGTGCGTCGGTTTCTTTGTTAAAACCGGCGGTTTCAACATCAATAACCACAGGAAAAAAGCCACGAAAGCGTTGTGCGAAAAGTGTTTGCTCAGTATTTGCCATAGTATTCTTGGTTTATAGGGATTAGCTGTCTATTATGTCAAAATTGAGCCCCTGTCGGCTAGGGGATTTATTGATTAATTGCAGTTAAACTATAGGCATGTTACTTGCTAGGTAATTAACGTTTGCGCTGAATTATTTGCTGTTGCGTAATATTTTACGGTTTTTGTCACTTTTTTGGCAGAGCTAGATAACTGGAGAATTCTCGATGAAGTGTAAGTTGTTATTTATTAGCCTAGGCATTAGTAGTGTGCTGTATAGTTTGAATACAACTGCGGCAATGCGCCAGTACACGGCTAACCAAGATAATTCAAACTGGAACTTGGTTAAAACAACTCGCTTACAATGCCAATTAAATCATGAAGTTCCCTACTATGGTGAAGCTGTTTTTAAAGCATCTGCAAGTAAAAACAAAGATCTTACCTTTAATTTAGACATGGTGGTACGCCCAGAAAATTACGCGATTGCCGGTTTAAAAGCGGTGCCACCTAGTTGGCGAGCAGGTCGCCCTGCCCGTGATATTGCTGATATGAAATTACTTAAAAAGTTTGATGGTGAACTAGGTAATAAAACAGCGTGGGAAATGCTAACTGAACTTGAAAAAGGGAACCAACCTACCTTTTACTATCAAGACTGGCAAAATAGTGCCGACAAAATTGCCGTGGGAATCTCTAATATCAACTTTAAACAAGCTTATTGGGCCTTTTTACAATGCCGAGACGAATTGCTGCCATACAATTTTGAAGATATTTCGTTCACTATAATGAACTACGAATCGAATAGCAGTAAATTAACCAAATCATCGCAGCAGCGCCTTGATAAAATTGCTGAGTATTTAAAAAACGATCCCAGTGTAGAATCAATTAGTATTGCATCGTACACCGATAGTTATGGCGGTCGTTGGAATAACCTCGATTTATCAAGAAAGCGTGCTAAGGAGATTAAAGATTACATGGTTGGCTTAGGCGTTGATGAAGCTAAAGTGGTTACTGAAGGCTTTGGTGAAAAACGCTTTGTAGATACTAATGACAATATTTTAGGCCGTGATAAAAACCGCCGCTTAGTGATTCAAATCGCTAAAATGTAAATTGTCGTATTCCTTTTCGACCGACGGTGTAATGGATAACGCTTTCGGTCAATACATACCATTTTTGTGATGCCTATTTTATACATAGCAAACAGCCTCCCTTTTAATTATTAACATTTAGCTTTTTATTTTTTCATTTATATTAGGGTCTGTTGATCTTTCAAGGTTAAATTTGCCGCAGTCTGTTTGGTATTAAGGCAAGGCAGAGCTTATGTGGTGTGGTTATTCCCCATAAATAGGCGATAACGCAGCATTAATGCCAAACAGGCGCTGCCCGAAGGGTTCTGCCTAGGGGCAATTAACTCTTTGTTGCCTACATGGATGAAGGT
>NZ_PNCN01000167.1:0-2280 GCF_005886135.1 Pseudoalteromonas sp. S4741
AATAAATCTAGCTTAAAAAATAGCATATCTAGTGATATGGTAAGTTAAGTTACGGAAAACAAAAAATTAAAGGGTCAAAATGACAGATAACAACTTCTCTTCAACCGCTGCTTTTTTATGGTCAGTCGCTGACTTACTTCGCGGTGATTTTAAACAATCTCAGTATGGCCGTATTATCCTTCCTTTTACACTGTTAAGGCGTTTGGAGTGTGTGCTGGAAGCCACCAAACCTGCCGTGCTTGAAAAGTACGAAACCGTAAAAGCTATGCCTATTGAAGCACAAGACAAGCTCCTTACTCACTCAGCGCAGTTAAGCTTTTACAATACTTCAAAAATGGATTTAAACCGCCTTGGCGAAACCGATGTAGCCAGTAACTTAGAAAGCTACATTCAATCGTTTAGCCCTAATGCGCGTGAAATTTTTGAGCACTTTGATTTTTTCAATACCATCGACAAACTAGAAGAAGCTGACCTGCTTTACAACGTTGTAAAACACTTTAGAAAAGAAGACCTGCACCCAAATGCCATTAGCAACTATGGCATGGGTTTAGTGTTTGAAGAGCTAATAAGGCGCTTTGCTGAAAGCTCTAACGAAACCGCAGGTGAGCACTTTACTCCGCGCGACATTGTACGTTTAACCACCTCTTTAGTGTTTACCAATGACGACGATGCGCTTACGCAATCGGGCTTAGTTCGCTCAATTTACGACCCAACAGCGGGTACGGGCGGGTTTTTATCATCGGGGATGGAATATGTATTAGAGCTTAACAATAAAGCATCGCTTTCAGCATTTGGCCAAGAACTAAACCCAGAGTCATACGCTATATGTAAAGCCGATATGCTTATTAAAGGCCAAAAGGTCGATAACATAAAACTCGGTAATACCTTATCGAACGATCAGCTACGCACTGAGAAGTTTGACTACATGTTATCTAACCCGCCATTTGGGGTGGACTGGAAAAAAATTCAAAAACAAATTAACGACGAACACACCGAAAAAGGCTTTGAGGGCCGCTTTGGTGCGGGTTTACCGCGCGTGTCTGACGGCTCGTTACTGTTTTTAATGCACTTAGTTAGCAAAATGCGCCCACAACACGAAGGCGGTTCGCGCATTGGTATTATTTTAAATGGCTCCCCTTTATTTACTGGTGGTGCCGGTAGTGGTGAGAGTGAAATACGCCGTTATATACTTGAAAACGACCTGCTAGAGGCCATTGTAGCCCTACCTACAGATATGTTTTATAACACCGGCATATCTACCTACGTTTGGGTGCTTTCAAGCCACAAGCCTGCTAACCGTAAAGGTAAAGTACAACTTATTAATGCGGCAAAAGAGCGTGCTAAAACTGGTGGCAGAGGCCGCAGCGGTGGTGGCGAGTCAACTGAAGAAGTTGAAAATGTGTTCTATGCAGCAATGCGTAAATCACTCGGTAGCAAACGTAAAGAACTAACAGAAGATGCAATAGAAACCATTGTTAAAATATACGGCCAATTTGTAGAGAATGACTTTAGTAAAATATTTGATTACCAAGCGTTTGGTTATCGCCGTATTACAGTAGAGCGCCCATTGCAACTGGCTGTTTATCCAAAAGATGAGTTACGTATTACTGCTTTAACAACCGACAAAGCATGGGATAAGTTAAACGAGCATACTCAACACACTATTCTTTCAGCGCTTGCCTCACTTGATGATAAGTATTTGTCTCGCGATGTATTTTTAAACGCATTAACCTCTGAGCTTGCAACAGCAACACCAGCAGTTAAGCTAAGCGCTGCACAGCTTAAACTGATAGTTAAGCACTTAAGTGAACACGATGACGAAGCCGAAATTTGTAAAACCAAAGGCAAAATAGAAGCTAACCCTGACTTACGCGATAACGAAAACGTACCTCTAACAGAAAGTGTTGATGACTACTTTGCGCGTGAAGTACTACCACACGTACCAAACGCGTGGATTGATACTAAAAAAACGGACGAGCAAGACGGTGAAGTCGGTATAGTCGGCTACGAAATCCCATTCAATCGCCATTTTTACGAATACGTACCACCAAGATCACTTACCGAAATTGATGCGGACTTAGATAAAGTATCGAGCGATATTATGCAGCTGCTTAACGAGGTGCATTCATAATGACCGGTCGTTATAAAGCATACCCAGAATATAAGGATTCTGGAGTTGAATGGCTCAAAGAAATGCCTGTACACTGGAAGTTATTGAAGGCTAAGCACATATTCAAAAAAGTACAAAGACCTGTAAGGCCGGAAGATGGAATTGTGACA
>NZ_PNCN01000168.1:0-268 GCF_005886135.1 Pseudoalteromonas sp. S4741
ACTATTGTTAGGGGTTAGGGTTGGAACAGCTAATTAGGCGCTTTGCTGAAAGATCTAACGAAACCGCAGGTGAGAACTTTACCCCGCGAGACATTGTACGTTTAACCACCTCTTTAGTGTTTACCAATGACGACGATGCGCTTACGCAATCGGGCTTAGTTCGCTCAATTTACGACCCAACAGCGGGTACGGGCGGGTTTTTATCATCGGGTATGGAATACGTACTAGAGCTTAACAATAAAGCATCGCGTTCAGCAGTTGGCCAAGA
>NZ_PNCN01000017.1:0-32268 GCF_005886135.1 Pseudoalteromonas sp. S4741
TATTTCACATAAATCGGCGATAACGCAGCAGAAATGCCAAACACGCGCTGCCCTTTGGGTGCGACCCAAGGGGGGTATACGCTTTGTTGCTCGGTTTTTACTTAGCCCACTAGGTTACAAACCTCGCGTCGCGATTAAATCGCCCCTAGTTTGAACAAATTGTAATCCACGAAGATCGACAGACCCTAGCTTAAACCTCAAATACTTGCGTGTAAACTCAACTAAAAAGATTAACAAACGCTAAGTTAAAACTGACTCCTGACGTAGATAAGTATAGGTTAACCTGCACTGAAAACTAATTTAGCGGCAAATTTGTAAAAAGCGCCGCTTTGGCGCTGTGAATAACCCTTTATTTGGGGTATCCTATCGACAATTTTTTATTAGTATGCAAGAAGTTTGGAAACGTAAATGCAAGAGCAATATAACCCACAAGACATAGAGTCAAAAGTCCAACGCTACTGGGAAGAAAACCAAGTATTTAAAGTCACAGAAGACGAGAGCAAAGAAAAGTACTACTGCCTCTCAATGTTTCCTTACCCAAGTGGTCGACTGCATATGGGTCATGTGCGTAACTACACCATTGGTGACGTGGTTTCTCGCTTTCAGCGCTTGCAAGGCAAAAACGTAATGCAACCTATGGGTTGGGATGCGTTTGGTTTACCTGCAGAAAACGCGGCTATTAAAAATAAAACAGCCCCAGCAAAATGGACTTACGAAAATATTGACTACATGCGTAACCAGCTTAAGCAATTAGGGTTTGGCTACGACTGGGATCGCGAAATTGCGACGTGCCACCCAGAATATTATAAATGGGAACAATGGTTCTTCACTAAGCTTTACGAAAAAGGCCTAGTGTACAAAAAAATGTCAACGGTTAACTGGGATCCTGTGGATCAAACAGTATTAGCTAACGAACAAGTAATTGATGGTCGTGGTTGGCGTTCAGGTGCGGTCGTGGAACAAAAAGAAATTCCACAGTGGTTTATAAAAATTACCGACTATGCTCAAGAGCTATTAGACGACTTAGACAAACTAGAAGATTGGCCTGAGCAAGTTAAAACCATGCAGCGCAACTGGATTGGTCGCTCTGAAGGGTTAGATATCGAGTTTACGCGCACCGACAATAACGAAAAGTTTAGTGTATACACCACTCGTCCAGATACGTTTATGGGCGTGACATACCTAGCTGTGGCCGGTGGCCACCCAATCGCACAAGAAGCGGCTAAAAACAACGACGCGATTGCGATGTTTGTTGAAGAGTGTAAAAACACTAAAGTTGCCGAAGCGGATATGGCAACCATGGAGAAAAAAGGCATTGCAACAGGCTTTTACGCCACGCATCCATTAACGGGTGAGCAAGTGCCTATTTGGGTTGCAAACTTTGTATTGATGCATTACGGCTCAGGCGCGGTAATGGCAGTACCAGCCCACGACCAACGTGACTTTGAATTTGCCACCGCATACGGCCTCGATATTAAACAAGTTATTGCCCCTGCTGAAGGTTCAGAGCTTGAGGTAAACCTTAGCAAAGAAGCATTCACCGAAAAAGGCGTACTGGTTAACTCAGGTGAATTTGATGGCCTTGATTTTGAAAACGCCTTTAACGCTGTTGCCGACAAACTAGAAGCATTAGGTGTAGGTGAGCGTAAAGTAAACTTCCGTCTTCGCGATTGGGGCGTAAGCCGCCAACGTTACTGGGGCTCTCCAATCCCAATGCTGAGCGATGAAAACGGTAACGAGCTTGCTGCTACTGAAGATATGCTCCCTGTGCGTTTACCAGAAGATGTGGTAATGAATGGTGTTACATCGCCAATTAAAGCCGATCCGAATTGGGCTAAAACAACTGTAAACGGTGTACCTGCTACTCACGAAACAGATACTTTTGACACCTTTATGGAATCATCGTGGTATTACGCTCGCTACTGTAGCCCTCGCCATGACGAAGGCATGTTAGACCCAGCAGCCGCTAACTACTGGTTACCAGTAAACCAATATATTGGTGGTATTGAGCACGCCATATTGCACTTATTATATTCGCGCTTTTTCCACAAATTATTACGTGACTTTGGTTTAGTTAATTCAGATGAACCATTCGACCGCTTACTTTGTCAAGGTATGGTACTTGCTGAAACATTTTATCGTAAAGATGAAAAAGGTGGCGACATTTGGATTTCGCCAAGTGATGTAAACACAGAAACCGACGACAAAGGTCGCGTAACTAAAGCATGGCATAAAAAAGATGGTGAACCGGTGTTCTCATCTGGCATGAGCAAAATGTCTAAGTCGAAAAACAACGGTATAGACCCACAAGAAGTTATTGCCCAATACGGTGCAGATACAGTGCGTTTATTTATGATGTTTACAGCACCACCAGAGCAAACGCTTGAATGGTCAGATTCAGGCGTTGAAGGCGCACATCGTTTCTTAAAACGTATCTGGAAATACGCAGTAGACGTTAAAACAGTAGGTTACCAAGCACTTGATAAATCGGCGCTTACTAACCCGCAAAAAGTACTACGTCGTGAGCTACACAAAGCAATCGCAAAAGTGAGCGATGATGTAGAGCGTCGTCAAACCTTTAACACCGCTATTGCCGCAATTATGGAGCTTTCTAACAAGCTATTAAAAGCGCCATTAAGTGACACACAAGATGTTGCCATTGCTAACGAGGCACTGGAAGCATTAATAATTATGCTGGCACCTATTACACCGCATTTATCGCATCAATTATGGCAAGACCTAGGTAAAGAAGGTGATATTTTAGATGCGGCATGGCCAAAAGTTGACGAATCTGCTCTTGTTGAAGATGAAAAACTAATCATCGTACAAGTAAACGGTAAGCTGCGTGCAAAGCTAACAGTGGCTGCTGATGCTACGCAAGAGCAAGTAGAAGCTTTGGCATTTGCCGAGTCTAACGTGACTAAATTTACTGATGGTGCAACGATACGAAAAGTTATTTATGTACCAGGTAAATTACTTAACGTGGTAGCTAACTAATATGGCTGCTTTAAACGCCATTAAAAACGGACTAGCCTTAGTGCTAGTCTGCTTTTTGTTATCGAGCTGTGGCTTTCATCTTAAAAAAGCGTCTAGCCTACCCAATGATTTAAAACAGCTAACGCTTGTGGGAGATGATCAAAAATCTGCTTTATTTAGTTATTTACAAAGCGAACTGGCTATGAGCGACGTCACTTTAGTGCCTGCAAGTAAACAATCAGCGCAGCTTTATTTATTTAAAGAACAACTAGAGCGTCAAACCTTATCGTTGTTCCAAAACGGGCAAGTAGCTGAGTACGAACTGGCATACAGCGTAAGTTATGTAGTAAAACGCCCGAAACAAAAAGCCATCGAAAAACGCTTTGAGTTATACCGTAACTACCAAGACGACCCAGATAACGCACTAGCAAAAGCAAAAGAGCTTGAACTACTAATTAGCGAAATTCGCCAACAAGCGAGTCGCCGTATTGTTAGAGAGTTGTCGCAACTATAATGCGTTGTTATGCAAATCAGCTGCCTAGCGAATTAAAAAAGGGGTTAAAACCTTTTTATTTGGTTTTTGGTGAAGAGCCTTTTCAAGAAGCTCACTGTGTACAGCTCATACGCGACAGCGCAAAAGCACAAGGTTTTGATGAAGTAATTAAATTTACTTTAGTTCAGGGCTTTGATTGGCAGGAAATAATAGCGCAATACCAAAGTATGTCGTTATTTAGTGCGCGTACGATTATTGAGCTAGATTTAAACCAGCAAAAACCGGGGACACCCGGCGCAAACACCTTTAAAAAAATAGTAGAGCTTGAAAACCCTGATACGATCTTAATCGTAAAAGGCGCCAAGGCCAGTCAAGATGTTCAGCGCGGTGCGTGGTTTAAAGCACTTGATAAGCATGGTTTATTTGTCCCCTGCTACCCGCTTAGCGGAAATCACTTAAAGCGTTGGCTTGATGAGCAGTGCCAACGTTTGTCACTAAATATTCAAAATGAGGCTAAACTCAGTTTAATTAATGCCACTGAAGGCAACTTACTTGCGTGCTATCAAGAACTCGAAAAACTAGCGTTAATACACGGTAATGCTCTGATCACGCAACAGCTGGTGATGCAAGGACTACTAAACCAAGCTAAGTTTGATATTTTTGATTTAAGTGATGCGCTTTTAAACGGCCACACCGCTCAAGCTATAAAAGTACTTAACAAACTTGCCAGTGATAACACTGAGGTTGTGAGTATCTTATGGGCTATCAATAAAGACCTTAATACATTATTGAGTGTGCAGCAGGGATTATTGCAAGGTGAGTCATTAGCAACCTTATTTAAACAAAAAGCGATTTGGAAAAATCAACAAGCGCCAGTACAAACAGCCATTAACAGGCTAAACATTCATACCCTAGAGAATATTAGCAGTGAACTGGCATTGTTTGATGCAAGTTACAAGCAAGGCGCATTGATTGCCCCTTATCAAGCATTGGCGCATATTTGCATTAAGTTCTGCCAACCGCTCGATATTCCACTTCCCTGCCATACTAACCGTCAGTAAAGGGAAATACATGATTGCAATTTTTGGTGGTACTTTTGATCCCGTTCATTTGGGACACCTTAATATGGCGCAGCAATGCGTTGCGACCTTTAAATTACACTCACTCTATTTTATGCCCTGTGCAATACCCGCACACAAAGCGGCACCGGGGATCAGCACCGAGCATCGTATAGCAATGCTTAAAGCCGCAATTACACCTTATGCGCCGTTCAAACTTGATTTACGAGAACTGCAACGCAGCGGCCCGTCGTATTCTTTATTAAGTTTGCAAGAGCTAAGAGCAGAAAACCCCGATACCCCTATTTTATTTTTAATTGGCATGGACTCATTCAACAATTTCGATAAATGGTATCAATGGCAAACAATAACTCGCCTTTGTCATCTGGTGGTGTATCAACGCCCAGGCCAAAGCTGTGATGTACAAGGGGAACTTAAAAACTACAAACAGCAGGCTGTGACCAACGATATTTTTCTGCTCAACAAAACAAATGCCGGACACCTTTACTTTTTAGAGGGAGAACAGCTGGACGCTGCATCCAGCGAAATCCGTCAAGCCCTTAAAAAAAGAACTAAAAAGAGTGAACTATTACCCGACGCCGTGAGTCACTATATTAAGCAGCATCAGCTTTATCAAGAGTGATTGGTATAAACCCCTCAGCGTGTTAAAATAGCCGCTATTAAATTTTAAATTGAGACAAAACCTTGGATTCGAAACAACTACTCGCTTTTGCACTAGACAAAATTGACGATATGAAAGCACGTGATGTGATTCAACTTGACGTAACTGGCAGCTCAGACGTAACCGATTACATGATTGTATGTTCAGGTACATCAAGACGTCATGTATTGTCAATTGCTGATAACTTAGCAAAAGAAGCTCGCCACGCTGGTGAAGAGCCATTAGGGTATGAAGGCCAAAGCGATGGCGAATGGGCACTCGTTGATTTAGGTGATGTGATTGTTCACGTTATGCAAGATCAAGCACGTAGCTATTACGATCTAGAAAAGCTTTGGGGCTAATAGCTCCCTATTTTAGACAACGCTTGGAAGTAACGTCGTGAAAATACAAATGATTGCTGTTGGTACAAAAATGCCAGCATGGGTAGAAACAGGTTTTGCAGAATATCAGCGCCGCTTTCCCAAAGATATGGCACTGGAACTAGTCGAAATACCGGCAGGTAAACGTGGCAAAAACGCAGATATAAAGCGTATTTTACACACCGAAGGTGAAAAAACCTTAGCCGCTATACCTAAAGGCAATCGTATTGTCACACTGGAAGTAACCGGTAAAGCACTGGATACTCACCAGCTAGCGAAAAACATGGAAAAGTGGCAACTTGATGGTCGCGATGTCAGTTTACTGATTGGCGGACCAGAAGGCTTAGCTCCCGAGTGTATTGCGGCCTCTGAGCAAAAATGGTCGTTATCAAATTTAACGCTCCCACACCCTTTAGTACGCATTATTGTTGCTGAAAGCCTTTACAGAGGCTGGAGCTTAAATAACAACCACCCTTATCATCGCGAGTAGTTTCTTGCCATGATAAAACGAAGACCCACTATTCGCGACCACTCAGCAGAAGCTAATTTATTTGCTCGGCGTGCATTCGTGGGTTTTATTTTTATCTTAGCCTTAGTAGCCATATTATTGTCTAACTTGTACACCATTCAAGTTGACGACCACCAAGATTACCAAACTCGCTCTAACGACAACCGCATAAAAGTAATCCCTATTGCACCTAATCGCGGACTGATTTACGACCGCAACGGTGTTTTACTGGCCGAAAATAAGCCCGTTTATAACCTTGAAGTGATCCCTGAAGAAGTTGATGATTTAACCGCCTCTTTGAAGTCTATCAGCAAAATCATTGAAATAACCGAGCAACAACAAACTGATTTTATTGATGATATAAAACATACTCGACGTTTTAAAAGTCAAGTCCTCAAAGCCCGTTTAAATGAAAACGAAGTTGCGATGTTTTCAGTAAATCAACATAAATTTCCAGGGTTTAGCATTGAAGCGCGCCTAGCGAGATATTATCCCTTTGGCGATACTTTAACCCATGCATTAGGCTACGTTGCAAAGCTCAATAGAAAAGAGCTAAACAAACTTGAGCAACAAGATGAAGCCACAAACTACCGAGCCACGCATGATATTGGCAAGCTGGGTATCGAAAAGTATTACGAGCCGTTACTACATGGTCAGGTCGGCTCACAGCGAGTTGAAGTAAACAACCGTGGCCGTATTATTCGCACCTTAAACATCGATCCACCGCAGCCGGGTGACGACTTAGTACTTACTCTCGACATTGGTTTACAACAAATAGCCCAACATGCACTTAAAGATATGCGCGGCGCTATTGTGGTAATGGATGCAAAAGATGGCGGCGTTTTAGCGCTTTATTCAAACCCTAGTTATGACCCCAACTTATTTGTGCACGGTATTAGCAGTAAAGATTACAAAGCCTTACTCAACCCTGATCGTCCACTGATCAACCGTACCACTCAAGGACGCTATGCACCCGCATCAACTATTAAGCCGCACATGGCTATTTTGGCATTAGAAGAAAACATAGTGCAAGAAACCACCAGCATGTGGGATCCAGGTTTTTTTCAAATACCAAACGTAGAGCATAGATGGCGAGATTGGCGACGTTGGGGCCATGGCCATGTTGATGTTTACAAAGCAATAGAAGAGTCATGCGATACCTACTTTTACGATGCAGCCTATCGAATGGGGATCACCAAAATAAGTAACTTTATGGCTCGCTTTGGCTTTGGTGAATTATCCGGTATTGATATTCATGAAGAAACAACCGCTATTTTACCCTCAAAAGAGTGGAAAGAAGCCCGTTTTAAAGAGTCGTGGTGGCGTGGCGATACTATTTCTGTAGGAATTGGCCAAGGTTATTGGACTGCCACCCCCATTCAAATAGCGAATGCCACTAATATTTTAGTTAACAGAGGGATAAATCACCCTCCTCATTTAGTGCAAGTTGCTAAAAAAGAAGATCAAATTACTCAGCTCAATAATGAAGAAAAGCCACCTGTTGTTCTTAATAACGAAGATAACTGGCGCATTGCTATTGATGCTATGCATAACACGGTTAAAAAAACCACCGGAACTGCCCATCGTGCGTTTAAAGGCGCTACCTACGATCCAGCAGGTAAAACCGGTACTGCCCAAGTGGTAAGTATTGCTCAGGGCGAGCGTTACGACGCCGATGCACTTAAAGAGCGCCAACGTGATAACGCCATTTACGTCGGTTTTGCCCCCTACAACAACCCACAAATAGTAGTCTCTATTGTGGTAGAAAATACCGGTGGGGGAAGCTCAGTAGGTGCGCCGATTGCCCGTCAATTAATGGATTATTATTTTGCAGCTAACCCAATTCAATCCTCAGGGAGTCAAGTACCATGACGGCTTTACATAATAAGCGTTCTATTTGGCTTCGCCTGCATATCGACTTGCCACTTTTAATTGCGTTATTGCTGATGATGGCCGGTAGTATCACCATTGTATACAGCGCCTCAGGGCAAGACTCGGCTATGATGATCCGCCATGTAACCCGCATGGCAGGTGCAATTATTGGAATGTTTTTTTTAGCGCAAATCCCCCCCGCTACGTTAAAACGCTTAGTAATTCCCATGTATTGCCTAGGATTACTCATGCTAGTTGGAGTACTACTATTTGGTGTAAGCTCTAAAGGCGCTCAACGCTGGTTAGATTTAGGCATTACCCGCTTTCAACCCTCAGAGCTGATGAAGTTAGCGGTTCCTATGATGGTGGCTTGGTACATTGGTCGTAACCACTTACCACCGCGTCCACTTCATTTAATTATTGGCTTTGCCATTGTTATGTTACCCACCTTACTTATTAAGGAACAGCCCGATTTAGGCACCTCAATTTTGATTGCCAGCTCCGGTGTGTTTGTATTGTTTTTATCTGGCTTGAGCTGGCGTTTAATCGGCTTTTTAAGCTCGGTTGTTGCTTTGGCAGCATGGCCATTTTGGCACTACGGTATGCACGATTATCAAAAGCAAAGGGTATTGACCTTTTTAGACCCTGAGAGCGATCCGCTGGGTTCTGGCTATCATATTATTCAATCAAAAATTGCCATTGGTTCAGGCGGTATCGAAGGAAAAGGCTGGCTGCAAGGCACGCAATCGCAACTAGAATTTTTACCTGAACGACATACTGACTTTATTTTTTCAGTACTGAGTGAAGAGTTTGGCTTATTTGGTGTGTGTGTTTTACTTAGTTTATATTTATTTATTATTGGCCGTGGACTGTATATTGCGGTTAACGCACAAGATGCGTTTGGTAAACTATTAGCCGGCTCACTCACGCTCACATTTTTTGTTTATATTTTTGTAAATATTGGCATGGTATCGGGTTTGCTGCCTGTTGTAGGTGTACCGTTACCATTAATTAGTTATGGCGGTACCTCAATGGTGACCCTGATGGCTGCATTTGGCATTATTATGTCGATTGCCACAGATAAAAGGATGCTCTTAAAATAATGCGCCTTTACAAACAACTTATAATTATTATTCTCGTTAGCCTCTTTTTAAGTGCATGCAGCAGTTCAAATAGTCGTTACAGCATGCGCCATGATGCGGCGCCTCTTCGTGCACCGACCGAATTAGAAATGCAAGATGCCATTGTTACTCAAGTTATTAAAAGTGCGAGTACCACGCGCCCCTACGAAGTGCTTGGCAAACGCTATACCCCGATGCTCGATGAAACAGGTTATTCAGAAACGGGCATTGCCTCATGGTATGGCCGAAAATTTCATGGTTATCACACCTCTAACGGCGAAATTTACGATATGTTCGCTATGACGGCAGCTCACAAAACCTTGCCCTTACCGAGTTTTGTGCGCGTAACAAATACAGCCAATGGCCAATCTGTTATAGTACGGGTTAACGATCGCGGGCCTTTTCATGACGATAGAATCATTGATCTTTCTTATGCTGCAGCCTATAAACTTGGCTACCATAAATACGGTACAGCACAGGTTAAGCTTGAAGCGATTACCCTTGCAGATACCCATGCACGAAAAACCTACGTTCAAGTTGCCGCGGGCAGTACCTTAGCCAACATAGAAGCGTTAGCAAGTACACTGCGAGAACAGTATAAGTTACCGACAAATATCGTTGAAAAAGACGCTATTTATAGATTGCACTTAGGGCCAATAAAAGATGCCCAACATGCGCAACAAGTACTAGAAACATTAAAACAAAATCAATTTCAAAACGCGTTCTTGCTTTACACTCAGTAAGCCCTTTAGAATGGGAATACGCATATTTTTAACTTTAACCATTAATGAGTATGATGAAATCTATTAAACATAAAATTCTTACTGGTGTTTGCGGCTTAGTCTGTTCTGCCGCCGTATTTTCAGCCACCGCCCAAATTATTCCAGCGCCTCCTCAAGTTAATGCAAAAGGTTACTTTTTGGTGGACTTCACCACAGGTAAAGTCATTGCACAAGGCGAGGCTGATACCAAACTCGCACCGGCCAGCTTAACTAAAATGATGACCAGTTATGTAATTGGTACCGAAATTAATGCTGGTAATATTGCGCCCACCGATATGGTTACTGTTAGTGAAAAAGCGTGGGCAAAAAACTTCCCTGAATCATCAAAAATGTTTATTGAAGTCGGTAAACAAATTAGTGTCGATGACCTTAACCATGGCATTATTATTCAATCAGGAAATGATGCATGTGTTGCTATGGCAGAGCATATTGCTGGCAGCGAAAGCGCATTTGCAGATTTAATGAATGCTCACGCCGAAAAAATAGGCATGACAAATACTCACTTTATTAATAGTCACGGTCTTGATACAGACGAGCACTACACAACGCCACGCGATATGGCCACACTTGGTGCAGCCTTAATCAGAGATGTGCCGGACGAATATGCACTATATAAAGAAAAGTCATTTACATACAATGGTATAAAGCAATATAACCGTAACTCGTTGTTATGGGATGAAAGCTTAGATGTTGATGGTATTAAAACAGGCCATACATCTGATGCGGGTTACAGCTTAGTCACCTCGGCAACGAAAAACGACATGCGTTTAATTGCGGTAGTTATGGGTACTTCAAGTGAGCGTGCGCGTAAAGTAGAAAGTAAAAAACTACTAAACTACGGTTTTCGCTTTTTTGAAACAATTACCCCGTATAAAGCCGGCGACAGCTTTGCTGAGCAACGTGTTTGGATGGGCAATAAAGAGAATGTTTCTTTAGGAATTTTAGAAGATACACCTATTACTATTCCTCGTGGTCAGCATAAAAACCTTAAAGCAAACTTTGAGCTAGACGATACCCTTGAGGCACCTTTAGCCAAAGGCACTAAAGTAGGTACTTTATTTTTACAGCTTGAAGGCGAAGATATTGCACAATATCCGCTAGTTACACTTGAAGAAATACAAGAAGGTAGCTTCTTTAGTAAAATATATGA
The DNA here is from genome assembly GCF_005886135.1 of Pseudoalteromonas sp. S4741. Classification (NCBI taxonomy): domain Bacteria; kingdom Pseudomonadati; phylum Pseudomonadota; class Gammaproteobacteria; order Alteromonadales; family Pseudoalteromonadaceae; genus Pseudoalteromonas; species Pseudoalteromonas sp. S4741. Next base: position 11,002 of record NZ_PNCN01000017.1, read on the forward strand.
CTACTTACGCTTACAGATTATGTAATTGCGAGTAAAGTAATATGAACGCCTCCACTGTGAGGCGTTTTTTTTTGCTTGAAAAGTGCTAGAATGCGCCCCATATATACCAATCGTATTGAATGACTATCATTGGCTTGGGTCAACAATAGCATCATTTCAAGATTGCCATTAGCCTGTCAGTTTTAAGCTTCGCGTTTTAGCAAAGCCAACACTTTTTGTTTGAGGAGTTCCCGTCGTGGTTGAACCTGTTAAAGACACTAAATTTGATGAGTACTTAGAGTACCCTTGCCCATTTACATTTAAAATTATGGGTCTAGCTAATGTAAACTTAACTGATCAAATTTTAGCTAAATTACAACCTATTGCTCCAGGTGATTATGCGCCAAAAGTAAAACCAAGCAGTAAAGGTAATTACGAGTCTGTAACGCTAGTAGCTACTGTAACAAGCGGCAAACACATTGAAGAAATTTACAACGTGATCAGCAACATCGATGACGTACGCCATATGCTTTAATCCATAGTTGAGATTTGTTGTGAGCGAAAACCCCCTAATCGTACGCCAACTGGGTCGTCAGCGTTACATGCCGATTTGGCAAAAAATGCAAGACTTTACCGACACCCGTGATGAAAATACCCCAGATGAAATTTGGCTGGTAGAGCACGAAAGTGTATTTACCCAAGGCCAAGCCGGTAAAGATGAGCACTTGCTCGCCCCAGGTGACATTGAAGTGATTAAAGTGGATCGTGGCGGACAAGTAACTTACCACGGCCCAGGTCAGCAAATGATGTATGTATTATTTAACTTACGTCGTTTAAAGATTGGCGTACGAGAGCTAGTAACATGGCTTGAGGAATGTATTATTGAATCCCTTGCTGAGTACGGTATTGATGCATACGCAAAAGCCGATGCACCCGGTGTTTACGTGAACGACAGCAAAATTGCCTCTTTAGGCTTGAGAGTTCGTCGTGGCTGCTCATTTCATGGCTTAGCATTAAATGTTAACATGGACCTAAGTCCATTTTTACGCATTAACCCTTGTGGTTATGCGGGCATGAATATGGTGCAAACTAAAGAATTAAATGGCCCTCAAAACCTTGAAGCTGCAGGTCAAGGGCTGGTAAAACACATGATCAAAAAGCTTAATGCAACACAGGTTAAGCATACTGAAGGGTTTGAAAACGAATGAATAAACCAGTCAAAATGGAACCAGGTGTAAAACTACGCGACGCAGAAAAAATGGCGTTGATCCCCGTTAAAGTTTTACCAACAGAAAAAACCGAAATGCTCCGTAAGCCAGAGTGGCTTAAAATCCGCTTACCTAAGTCAACCGAGCGGATTGACGGCATAAAACAAGCAATGCGTAAGCATGGCCTTCATTCTGTATGTGAAGAAGCCTCGTGCCCTAACTTATCAGAATGTTTTAACCACGGTACGGCGACCTTTATGATTTTAGGGGCTATTTGTACACGTCGTTGCCCATTCTGTGATGTAGCACATGGCCGTCCATTAAAGCCCGATGCAGCAGAGCCTGAAAAGCTTGCACTGACCATTAAAGACATGAAGCTAAGCTACGTAGTGATCACTTCGGTAGATCGTGATGATTTACGTGACGGTGGCGCTCAGCACTTTGCCGATTGTATCCGTGAAATTCGCAAGCACAATCCAGAAATCACCATTGAGATATTAGTCCCTGATTTTCGTGGTCGTATGGACAGAGCGTTGGAAATATTAATTGAAACGCCGCCAGATGTATTTAACCACAACCTAGAAACAGCACCACGTTTGTACAAATTGGCGCGTCCTGGTGCTGATTACAAGTGGTCACTTGAATTATTACGCCGCTTTAAAGAAGCACACCCTGAGGTTAAAACTAAATCGGGGTTAATGGTTGGTTTAGGTGAAGAAATTAGCGAAATTGAAGAAGTACTGCGTGATTTACGTGAGCATAACGTTGATATGCTAACCGTAGGCCAATACCTACAACCTTCTAAGCATCACTTACCAGTAAAACGCTACGTGCCGCCTGCTGAGTTTGATGCACTAAAAGAGTATGCTGATGAAATTGGCTTTACACACGCGGCTTCTGGCCCGTTTGTACGCTCAAGCTATCACGCAGATCAACAAGCAGCGGGTAAAGAAGTAAAATAAGCCTGCTGATAAACAAAAAGCTGCCAACGAGCAGCTTTTTTTGTTTTTGGGCGTTATTTTCAGCAAATGTAAAATAAAGTTAGGCTAAAGCGGGGTTACTTGAGATAATTAACGCTGATACCCTTAATTAGGTTCATTATGAAACTATTAGTTCGCAACTTATCTCGTGCTACCACTGAGCATGAGCTTCGTACTTTATTTACAGCGCACGGTAAAGTGACCACCTGTAACTTAGTACTCGATAAAGAAACTGGCCAATCAAAAGGTTTTGCTTTTGTAGAAATGCCAAACGACATTGAAGTTAAAGGCGCAATTAAAGCCCTTAATCAAACAACCGTTGATAAAAGCAAAATCCGCGTAAAACTAGTCGATGCTTAATAACGATTGAGGGGTTAGAAGTTTATACGTATTTTTAGCGTTTAACCTCGCTTTATATTGCTCAAAGCTTAACTTTAGCACTTTGAGCAATATAACCGATTGGGCTTATATCTTAGTTAACATCGCCTTTAATACCTGCTGCTTACTTACTATATCCCTGTACAACGAAAATTGATTTTTTGCGCGATCTAAATTGTGTCTCTTATGTTTAACACTAAAGTAATTATCGCCGTCTATATAGTCGGTTAAAAAGCGTAAGCCAATCATAAAAGGCATCACTTTAGCACCTAACCAAAAGCTTTGTTTTTCCGCGGCCGTTAATATTGATTTTAATGGTTCAACATAACCTTTAACAATGGCTGCAAAAATGTCTTCACGAACACCTACTTTATCAAGCGCTGTTGAGTCTTCTTGCTCTGCAGAGCAAAATGTTCTGACCATATCGCCAAAGTCATTAAGCCAATAACCTGGCATACAGGTGTCTAAATCAATCACCGCTTTTGCATTATTAGAATCTGAACAAAATAGCATGTTGTTTATTTTAGTATCGTTATGACACACGCGAATAGGGACTTTTCCAGCTAATGCATTGAGCTCATCAATGAGTGAGAACTGCGACAAGCAAAAATCAACCTCCTCCTGACAATGAGCTACACGTTTATGAGGATCGCTGTTAATAACTTGCTTAAAAACCTCTGCACGCATGGCTAAATTATGAAAGTTAGGGATAACCGCATGTAATTTGTTAGCGTCAAAGTCCTCTAATGCTGCAGCAAATTGGCCAAAGGCATTAGCCGCGGTTTGCGCTTGGCTAACAGTATTAACCACATCTTCGCTGTAACTGCCACCAATAAACTCAAGGGCTCGCCAAGTATCGTCATTATTATTTACTAAATAGTCATGCTGAGTTGTCGCTACATGCCGCACAATAGCTAAGTTGAACTCACCTACTTGCTGCTTTTTGCTTAAATGTTGTTCTATTAATCTTGCATTATCAACAAGTAACTGTGGTTTTGGAAACACCACCGTATTGAGCTTTTGTACAACCAATGACCGCTTAGGTGTACTCAATAACATGGTAGTATTGATATGACCACTACCGATGGGTTTTATACTCGCATGCATATCGTCAAGGCCAAAATTCTCAGATAGGTAAACTTCTATAGGAATTGAATTCATTTTCTACTTCACCCTTTTCGCCCAAGGCGACAATAATTCAATAGCTACGCTTGACGCAATGCGCACAAAGTAGCCGCAATACTTGTCAGTTCTGATTTATAGGTAACCCCAAACCAAGGCTCTTTTGCCCGCCCGCAAGCACAATCAAACTCAGTTTATGTTTTTTCATCTAGAGTCTGCGCATTTAAGAGGGTAATTTACCAAGCCAGGTTTGTAACCAAGGCTCGGCGACAGGCCAAGGCTCAAAGTCTTCACAGGCATCGATTTCGAGTCGGTTACCAACAGGTTTAGCTTGTAAGTCACGTAATAGTTCATCAAAGCTGCGCCCTGCTGCGCAAAACGTATCACCGTAGCTTCTGTCACCCATGGCTACAATGCCAAAAGGCTTGCCTGTTAGCATTGGAAAAGTACTATTTAATTGATGATAAAGATCGGCTAAATTATCAGGAATATCGCCTTGCCCAGTGGTCGAGGTAATAATTAAAATATGCGAAGCATTTTTTATATCATCTAAAGTAGGCTGCTCGAAGACACTAACCTGATGGCCAGCTTGCTCTAGCGTGTCGCTAACTTGCTCACTTAATCGCTCTGCACCGCCATACACGCTGCCAACAAAAATACTAATATGTGCCATTTAATAATCCTCTTCTTGTTCTGGCCAACCCAGCTGTTTGCAAATGTTTAACATTGCGTCACCCAGCGGCGCTTTAATTGTTATGGGTTTATTACTATAAGGGTGCACAAAGCTAAGCTCTGATGCAAACAACATTAGACGGCGAAGCGAAAAATGCTCCCTAAAAAACTGATTATGCTGGTTATCGCCATGATTTACATCACCAATAATAGGCAAAGACAAGTGCTTTAAATGCCGACGTATTTGATGTTTGCGACCCGTTTTAGGAAAACACTCTACCAAAGAATAACGAACCGTTGGGTATTTTCCTATTGGGATAGGCAGCGCAGCTTGATGCAAACAATTAATTTGGGTTTGTGCTTCTTGCGCGGCTTTGTCTTGATCAGCAAACTTATCGGCTATTTTGTCGAGTTCTTCTTTTAACGGTTTATCTAAAAAAACAGATTCAGGCGCAAACCCGCGTACCAACGCTAAATAACGTTTTGTTATTGTGCCCTCAATAAATAATTGATTCATATCACGCGCCGCCTCTGAGCTTAATGCAAACAGTAATACACCCGAAGTAGGCCTATCAAGACGGTGAACCGGAAACACATGTTGCCTTATTTGATCGCGCAGCATTTGCATTGCAAATTGAGTTTCATGTTTATCTAAAAATGAGCGATGAACAAGTAGCCCAGAGGGTTTATCTATTGCTACATAATTTTCATCTTGATAAAGAATCGACAGTTCGCCGTATTCAATAGGCTCTAGGCGCTCACTCATTAGGCTCTCCTAAATATGAATCTAATTGGGTCAGTAAAGCGATAATGTCTTCGCTGCCTGATTTATCAATGAGTGTCATTTGCGCCATCGGGGCGACTGCAAAATTGCGCGGTAACGGCTGCTTGTTGTCAATTAGCCGCTGTAACTTTTCAATAAATACAAACTGCAACCATTGTTCAAATGCCAGTGTATCGTGACAAAACGGTACGCTAGAATCTAATAAATCGGGATTCAGCGGCTCAACCTGCCACAGTTGATGCTTTTTAAGTAGCGCCACTAATTGCTGTAAATATATGTGGGTTTGCTGGTACATAATCACCCTTTGGTTTGTGTATTATGCAATTATACCCTGTTCCCACAACAGTCGCTATGGCGTATAATTAAGGTAATTTTGTAGTAAAAACAGTTGGAAATCCATGAGTGAACATATAGCTACGTTAGGCCAGCTTTTAGATGGTGCAGGCACTCAATGGCGTGCTTTTGATATTGGCAGGCACATTACCAAGCTTGATAAACAACAATTTTTAGCCGTTGAACAAGCGCAAATTCCTTACCCTTACCCATTAGCAGGTCATGCATGGTTAGCTATTCAGTTTTGGGATAGCAAAGCCAGTAAAGAACCTTATGTGTGGTTTTTAAAATTCCCACTTGATGAGCAAAGTAAGTTAGTAAGCGCGAGCCGTGATCACTTTGCAGATATGGTTATTCAGGCACTAGGAACAGAAATTACCGGCGAGCAAGCCGATGGCACACTCGATAACAACCCTTATGTATTTACGCCGAACGCGAATAAATTAGCGGCGTTTAATGCACAAGTTAAAGTGTTACTAAAGCAACCAGCGTCGCAATACTACGAGCACACCCAACTCTACTTTAGTGGCCAAATTGGCTTTGATAATTGGCAAAATGTCGCGTTACAAGGCATTGCCGATTTTGCTTATCGTCTTCATAGTGCTGATAACTTAAAGCACTTACAAGCAGCGTGGCCTAAATTACCAGTTGAAGTATTACAGCCATTAAGTGCAATGCTTGAACACATCGAAATACCGCCCTCGTTAAGTGAGTTATTGTTAAGTTATGGGCAAACCGCCCTTAATAATAATGATGTTGTTGCGGCCTCTGCCGCGCTGCGTGCAATATCATCAGGGCAAGCTACTGGGCTGAGTGCACAGCTTGTTGATTGCGCGCTTAACTCACCTTTAGGGCAGGATTCTGATATTTTGTTGACCATTGCTGGTCGCTGCTTTAAACAGTTAGAACAGCCACAGCGTTTACATGTGTTTATGGATAAATGCGCGCATCATAAGGAAATAGCTGAATTATTTCCTAGCGTTTTTGCAGATTTAGTTGCAATTGCGACTATTCGCCCTCACTTATTAGCTTTATTACGTGAAGAAAACAGAAGCGAGACATTAGCTCGCGCAATTGGAAGGTTATTCTCTTAAATGGCTAGTTTATGGACGTTTATACTTATTGGTGCTGTAATTTATTTTTTTTGGCTAAATCGTAAAATAGCCGAAGCAGCGAACGTTCATGCCAAACGCCAAAGCGAGCAATTGCAAGTGCAACTTATGAGTGTAGCTTGCAACAAGCGTCGATTTGGCATTTTAAAAAGTGGTAAACCGGGCATGAAAAGCGAATTTATTTTTGAGTTTTCAAGTGACGGTGAAAACGCCTACCAAGGGGTATTAATCATGGAAGATGAAAAACTAAAAAGTGTGGTTGTGCCACCACATAGAATATAATTTCTTAGCACAAAAAACTAAGGCGTAACCTCAGTTACGCCCCAATTGCCAACATCCTGTAAGGTATCCTATACCTGTTCCCTGTTTATCATCCTCTGAACGAGCAAACTACCGTGTTTACTCTCCATTGCATCCTGCAATATCCACTTGCCGCCTTGGCTATCCTGCGTAAACTAACGCTCCTGCAATTTCCTATCGCATCATCCTTGGTGTCCTTTAAATAGCTCCCAGCTATTTTAGTCCTCAGTGTACTTCCTGTTTCATCCTTGCATCCGTGTTAACTTGTCCTTTGTGCTTCCTGCTAGTAACTACTTATTCCTTATCCGTGGCAGTAGCTCAATCATTGGGCTATGTCGTTTTGACAAAGTAAAGTTTAAAGCAAACGGCTTAATATGATAGTGAGGAAAACAAAAAAATTACGGTCATAAAATTGAAAAATAAAAGTAAATACAATGGCTTGATATTTTTAAGAAGATAAAATACGGAGTTAAACTGACAAGGCGCACGTTAATGTAAGATATATCTCACGTAAGTGCGCCCTATTTGGAACATTGGCTTACATAATTGGTATCTGTCATTCGAAATGAGAATCTCAGTCAGTATATAACCTACTAAAAGATTAGGTTGAACACTCAAATCAATAGACTGAACTTAAAGCACTAATTCCATTTATCTATTAACTCAAATAACTCTTTGACTAAATTAAGAAGTTCGGGGTTATCTTTTAGTAACTTTTCGGATATTCCCTTATCAACAAATTTACCTGCTATTTGTGGTTTACTATAGCCTGAATTTTTTACTAGTCTATTATCTTCATTATAAGAAAAATATTTATTTCTGAATTCATCGGGCAAATATGACTCAATAGTATATCCATGAGTAACCCAAGCTGAGCTAGTTTTTGACTTATTGTAAGCACGGTAAACCCTTTCTTTATTATTGCACTTAAACGAATCATTTATTCGGTCATATTCGTTGTCATTATCGATTATTGCAGCGACATTTTGATTAATACTTAACATATCAATCAACTCTTCACCTATACCGAAATGACTTAATGTTGAGCCTCCATAAAATGCGAATTCAAAACTTAAAGATTCGAATTTAAAAGCGTTACTTACATAAACTTTTGCATAGTTTTTTAACCAGTCAAGAAGATAAATACGATCAGAGGGGCCTTCAACCCATATAACTCCATTAGACTGAAGAAAATCACTCATTTTGTATCCGAGGTTATCAAGAATCTCCTTACAAGGTGGTTTTTCGGAGATTACATCTGTATTAAACTTTTGATCAAACTCTGCTGAAAAAACTTTAATATTTGGTCTATTAGAAGAGTTCATAAAAACTGCCGAGTGAGTGGCAATAAAAACTTGTATTTCTCTCCTCTCAACCTCTAACTGTATTTCATTGAAAAGCCTCCTTGCTAAACGAGGATGAAGATTGACTTCCGGCTCTTCAATAAGAACGATACTGTGTGCTTTGGCCCTTCGAAGCTGCATCATGATGTTAGCGAATTTTATCCAGCCAGATGCTATCCAATCAGCATGAAAAAAATTGTTCATACTTTCATCTGATTGAAGCGCTACTGAAATTATTTGTTCTTTAACTAATTTGAAGGTCGGTTTTACAAGCTCCCCTTCACTATAAAGGTTTGGTAGATCTTGGGCTAAAGTATTCAACTCTTCTACTAAGGAAATTGAAATTTCTATTTTTTTTACCGATTTGATATATACCAAATCCAAGTTTTGTACCTTAAGTTTTGATAGTTTTTTAATATCTTCTTCGAAGTTAAATTTATTATAATCGACTTTGAATTCAGCTTTTTCGGAAGCATTATGATGTCTGGCTACTCTATACATTCCTTTTGTAGGGCAATAGCTTTCGCCTAGAGCTTTTTGGGATAATGTATTAAAAAGATATGAGTACGATTCCCCCCTCCTAAAGCCGATATCAAAAAAAGGTGGAATTCCACCTTTCATGACCTCTCGTGGTAATGAAGGAATAATACCAGGCTCCGTTACTGAACGAATAATGTCTAATACAGTTGACTTACCAGACCCGTTTTCACCTATAAAGATGTTGATATCACTAAATGTAAGATAATCACCTAAAATTGCTTTATCATTTTCATAACCAAAGTGATTACTCAACCCTCTGATATATGCATATTTTAACCTAAATATTCTGCTATCCCTTATAGATTTTACATTGAGATTACTTCTCTTCTTTTTTCTTACTTTAGTTTTCCTTGGCATCTAATTACTCTAACGATTAAGATTTTAATGACAATAAACACTCTGTCCTTGACCAGGGTATTTCTCAAATATATGCATATAAACTTCGCTACATTTTTTAGGCCATAATTCGTCGTCATATGATTCAGGTAAGCTATCGAGCACTTCTTCAATCATATTCTTAACTCTGGCTTTTGTGCGTTGTTTTTTCCGCCAATCAATCACCAATAACTCTAGAATCTTTTCCGTCAGTTCCTTAGCAATCTCTTTAACTTGCTTACGCTCTTTTTCATCCAATGGTGCATCTTGAATCATCAAGTCATATACCGCTAACTCTTCCTCAGAAAGCCCTTCACGCACGGTACGCTTTTCTTCATGTTCAAGCTCATCAATAAAGTCTTTCAAACGGTTAAAGAACTCTTCTGCGGTATAAGCACCCAAGTTGTACTCTTCAACAAGCTCTAAAAACTTTTGCTGGAGATCTTTGCGGGCTTTATTTTTCAGTACCATAGGTTGAAGCTTGCGCTCTATAATGTTCTTCAACCGTTCGGCATCTGATTGCTGTGGCTTTTCAATTTTTGCCACCATGGTTGCTAAGGCATCAAAATCGATTTCAGCAATATTGATAGGATCAGGTAAATTGCTTTGGATCTTGATTGTAGAGATTGAGTCATCTAGCAAATCATTTACTTGATTACGAACGACATCTAACACATCTTCATCATCAATTGATAAACCTGACTTCAAACGCATTTGCGTATAAATAACGTTAATTGCAATACGGTATGGTACATACTCATTTGCACTGTCGTCTGGCAATATAGCTTTAAAGATACGATTTATTTGACGCACATATGCAGTAAACTCTTCTTTATTCTTGGGTTCAAGTAAGGTCTCGCTTGCATTGTCGAGCATAGCTAGTTTGGTAAAGCCATCAGCTGGTGCTTTTACGATACCGTTGATATCGATATCTTTAGAGTTTAAAAATACTTGTAATTCATTAATGGCAATGCCTAGCGCTGAGACTAATTCAGACTTATCTTGTGCTGGGCTATCAATCTTATAAGATGCAGCACCTTCAGCAACACCACCACCATATAAACCTAGCGCTTGTTGGAGAGAGCTAAAAATATTTATGTAATCAACAATCTGACCAGCTGATTTACCTTCATAAACTCGGTTGGCACGGGCAATGGTCTGCATTAGTGTATGACTTTTTAATGGTTTATCTAAATAAAGTGTCGAAACTGATGGTGCATCAAAACCTGTAAGCCACATGGCGCATACAAAAACAATCCGTAAATTATCCTCAGGGTCTTTGAACTTCTCGTCTAACTTATCTTTTAAAAACCTTTCTCTATGAGGCTTATAATTTAGACCTTTTTTAGCCAAACGTTCATCATCATTTTGCCCACCAGACACAACAACTGCCATGTCTACTGACTCCATATGTTTAATCTGAAATTGAAGCTTATTCAGTCGGCTCCCTTTCGCATACTTGGCCTGTGTTTTTAAGCTTGTTAGTTTTAACTTCCAAGCATCCTGAACCTTGTCGTACATCTTAATTGCAGTGGCTTTATCAATCGACACAACCATCGCTTTACCTAACATGCCATCTGAAAAGGCTTCACGATTTATATAATGATCAACCAAATCTTTAGCTATCGTTTCTAAGCGGTCATCACGAGTGATAATGTGGTAAGACTTTGCAAATTCATTTTCAAGTCTTGCTTCTTGTTCTTCTGTTAAATCAGCTTGGTCAAGAATTTCTGCAATATCACTACCTATGTCATCGTTAGAAAGTGCAACTTCAGGGACTCTATTCTCATAGTAAAGAGGAAGTGTTGCACCATCATCAACCGCATCAGCAAAGTTATAAACACTTATATAGTCACCAAATACTTCACGGGTTTTTGCTTCGCCTGCTAATAATGGCGTGCCTGTAAAAGCCATAAATGACGCATTCGGCATTGCATTACGCATATTCATTGCAAGTGAGTCATATTGGCTACGGTGAGCTTCATCAGTAATAACAATAATATCGTCACGCTCTGACAAAACAGGAAAATAGCCTTTTTCATCACCTTTAAATTTTTGAATCAAGGTAAATACAAAGCGATGATCTTGACCTAATAGCACTTTTAATTCTTTGCCGGATTCAGCTTGGCAGTTCTCTGTCACTATACCCGCAGCACTAAAGGTTTTATAAATTTGATCATCTAAATCAGTTCTGTCTGTCACTAGAACAAACGTCCAGTTACCTGTGAACTTTCTGAATGCTTTTTTACAGAAAAACACCATAGAAAAGCTTTTACCACTGCCTTGAGTATGCCAAAACACACCGAGTTGACCTTCACGCTCTTTAACGCTCTTTAAGCCCAGCAGCGCTTGGTTTACCCCTAGATATTGATGGTACTTAGCGATAATCTTAGCTGTCTGTTTACCCTTAACAAATAAAACATAGTTTTCAACTATATCGAGAAAACGGTTTTGCTCGCATACACCACGTATCACAACCTCTAAGCTAACTCTTCGTTCTTCTTTTTCGCTTTCAATTTTTTTCCAATCAGCAAAATGCTCCCACTGACTAGATATAGAACCCACTTTGGACTGAACACCATTAGAAAGAATGATTATTTGGTTAAAGATAAAAAGTTGAGGAATGTTATTACGGTAGTCGGCTAAATTATTCTTATATGCCGTAAGAAGGTTTTTGTGACTTGCTTTTAATTCAACAAATAACAAAGGCAAGCCATTTACGAAACCTAATAGATCAGGGCGGCGTGTTTCAACCTCGCCCGATATTGTCATTTGGTTACAAAGCAAAAAGTCATTTTCAGTTACATCATCCCAGTTTATATAACGAACAATACAATCTTCTTCTCCCTCAGCATCAGTCGTGTAAACATATCCTTTTTTTAACAGTTCATAGACTTCTTTGTTTGCCGAAATAGGTGTCATAGCACTTCTATCTCGTGCAATCTCATCTATTGCTTCTTGAATTATAAACGGGCTAATACCTAAGTTAAGTCTAACTAACGCAGCTCGAAGCCTTGCGAACAACACAACATCATTGCGTGTTTCTCTACCGAAAAATAAAGAGTTGTTATTTAATGACTCATCATTTAAAGAGCCAAAAACCTCATCCCAGCAAGTTGCTGTTTCCCAGTTTAATTCTGAAAATAGATTTATTGCGGGTTGTTCGACTAAAGCATCTTCCGTGTATGTCATGATTAACTCCTTAACATCTGCTCTTCAGCGTCGCGTTTTTCTTCATATTTAATTTGATGGTCAATATTCTCTATGAAGCCAATCGCCCAATTTCTCACTTTGATATTTGCATGATTCATTAAAGGTTGAAGTATCCTCTTATCAGCCTCTAAATATGGGACTAAAGACCCTGACCATGATCTACTTTCAAAATTTGCAGATATTTCATTGAGAAATGGTTTGCAATCAGAAAATTCAGCTAATAATTGAATCATCAATGGGTTTACGACACGTTCTTCACCGTCTGAGGTAAACATTGAAATAGCTCTTGCTACTATGAGGAGCGCAATTTCATCCCGACACCAGTTAACAACCACATCCGACTCTAAGATATCAAAAACACTCTTATTTCTTTCTTTATATGATTTACCACTACCTAGCAGGTCAATTAGGCTGTATGGTTTAATAACATTACCATCGATAAACTTATCAGCTATTTTAGGCCAGATATCGTTGCCATGTAACTCAAAAGCTTTATAAAAAGCATCACTTAAGTAATCCCATAGATCAGAGTAATCGACTTCATTTTTGCCAACTTGATCAATAATATGTAAACATAAATCGAATGCAAACCCTGCATCTTCAGACTTCAACAGTCGTTCGACAGAATTTAACCAATGGTAACTATCTGAATAGCGAGCCTTATCTTCTTTTTTAAAAGAAGCATTAAGAACTAGGTGGGTTAAGGCAGGTGTCAACTTATTGAATTGAATATCGTCACGACCATGTGTGTACATGTTCACAATATCAAGAGCAACCCAAACGCCTGTAGGATCAATTTTACTCAATGACATACAAAACTGAGCTATTTCATCCTCTTTTAGATTATCTGTAACACTTCCATAAGCTAGCATTAATGTCGAAGCACTTGATAATTGATTATTTTTAATTAAATCAACTAATGTATTCAAATGAGATGGTTCGATTTTTCCTGTACATATTGAAATTGGGTAATATTGAACTAAAGACTCATCAGCTCCTATTAGCTCTATTGCTTTAAGCCATTCATTTGAATTTTTGATGTAAAGTCCATTCAAAAAGCCAGCAAAAAACTGAGTGTTTGCATTTTTATTTTTTCTAAAATAATCAAACAGTTCAGCTAACAAAAATTCATAGTCTTCTGACTCAATTACTAGATACTTTGCAAAAACCCAACTTTGTTTTTGCTCAGGAAAAGTCATTAATAACTCAAAATGTTTCACTATTTCAGCATGATTGCCTTTGAGCTCTGAAGATAATTTTTTTGCATCTTCAGCCGCCATATCTATATAACGGCCGTCATCACCTTTTACATGATCTCTAGATGGGTTTAGAACAATTAATTTAAGTTTTTCTTCAATGTTACTTTCATCAGGGGATAATAACTTTTCCCAAGATCTTAAAAAGTCAATTTGTTCCTGATTCATGCCTTTGGCATCAAATTGCAAAGCATGAATTATCGATTGAGCAGCGGAAGGCCAGTATTTATCTGTTAGCTCAATAGTTTGCTTAATAAAGCAGTCCAGTTGTTTTGCAATATCATATTTAATTAAGCCCCTTATTTCATGACCAAAGGCTTCCTTAACTTTTTCTACCAAATGTCCACGTTCAATAATTTGGAGTAATATACCTAATAACGATTGCCAATAATCATAAATTTCTTGATACTTTTTCGGATGCCACTCTTTAAGCTCAGGTTTTGTGCCTTGGATCTCTGCACCTCGTGTTCTAGTAAAACCTGATGTGCTCATTGAATTGCTAATAGCCCCAATTATTACAACATCTGCATTCTCTTTATCTAAGGAAAATGCTTTATTTATAATATTCAGTCTTTGGTCAAAATCTGCCTCAGTACCAGATAATTGCAAACGAAACAGCTGCGAAAATTGTCCTAATGCATTATTACTATAATTTTCATTTTCAAATTGTGCTAATTTGAATAAACACCATGCACTTTTTTCAAAGCAAGATTTGTGAAAAATAAGCATTTCTAGTGCCCAGACAAAGTTTCGTCGAACATCACCTTTAATATCAGATATTTCTTTGTCAGATAGAGAGGAGAATACTCGAAATAATAAATCGCTGGTTACAGCTGGGTTCACCTCAACCAATGCACGGAATAGTCTCGAACCCTTTTTGCTTAACAACAATTCCGCTTGACCAAAAGGGCTGCATTTCTCGCATAATCGACCTACAAACTCACGAACTTTTTCGGACGAATCTAAGTATTTTATTTGTGTACAAAAACTACCAATTAGGCTCTCAGGTAAAGAATGAATTAAACTTTCTAATTCATCGTGAATATTATTATCCCACCACATCGACGCTAGGTGAATTGCTAGGGGCTTAGGCACAATGCGGGCATAACGTCCTACTCTATTAATAATTCTTCTTCGTTCAAATTGGTTAACTACTTGACCAAATATTTCCCTATCAGAATTTGCGACTTGAATAATATAGTCTGCTTGTTCAATCCCTTCAGCTTCAATACCAAAAACATCAAAGAGTGAACAAACCTGTAAAATTCGTTTTTGTTCAGCCGTAAGCTGACCATCGCCATTAATCAGTTTATCGGCAAAGTCACGCTCTGTTAGTTCTGGACTTAAAACTCCTTCATCTCGGAACCTTTCAGCAATTAATATCCCCAATAACGGATAACCTTCAACAAAAGATACAATCCTGCCTATTTGAGTTTCATCAAATTGAGGTAACATTGGCTTTATCAGTTTAGTAACAGAGTCATCATTAAGTTTTGTTAAATGAATATGAGGCGAACTAGTTACTTCATCATCATAAAAGTTAACCGTTATTACTCTTAAATCTGATTCAGTGTTTCTTATTTCTGTTGCTAAATAGTCATGTAAGCTAACGGAGCAGTGTTCGATCACAATTAAGCCAAAAGCACCATTCCTAATTGCCTGTTTAACATTCAACTTAACTTCATGTTCATATGAACTTGCTTTAAAAACTAAAATATTGTCTTCTGATAACTGTTCCTCTCGATTAATGTATTCCGTTATCAATCGAGTTTTACCTAAACCTGATAAGCCTGTTATTCGAACAATAGAACCTAGATTGCTTAATGATTCTTGCAATGAATTAAGGGCACTTGATCTAATAGTATCGGCTACAAAAGAGTGGTTATGTCTTCTTCCACCATCATGTAAAAGCCAACCTCTATAGTTCTCTGAGGAACTATTTTTATACTTATCCAAAGAATTTCGATTAGAAATAAATTCAACAACTTTCTCTACAACAGTTGAATCCGAATTTATTGGTTTCGCGATAGAACCATGATTTGTACCTTTAATTGTAAAACTATTATTCGAGTAACAGAACCTTGAACTTGCAGCTGAAACAACATCCTCGGTTTCTGCAACTAAATTGAGAATATCAAACTTTTTGTGGTAATCGTCATACAGCCAATTGTCATTTATCTCAACGAGTTCAGTAGAGTTTAGAGTAAGTGACTTTAGGTGCTTATTTCGCGGGTTGATGACCTTTCCAGGGATTGCAAAGCCCGACCCATTATGAGGAACATCTAAAAAACATATTTTGGAAATGTTATGACGAATTTTTTTAATTTCTAACCTTGCAAGTAGTTTTTTTATAACAATGCCACCGTTGCTATGTCCGATTAAAACAATCTCATCGTTTTCTAGATTACAGCGTTTTTGAAGATTTAAAATAAGTGCTTCAGCAATATTAAATAATGATGGTGCGCTTTTCCAAAAGAGCCATTTTGACGGCGACTCATAGTCTAGATGGTCAATTTGAAAACCCTGACCAAGTAATTCTTCCAAAAATGCAGGAAACTGACCCCATGTTTTCTTAGGGTTGCCGCTTAAACCATGTATAAAGAATACAAACTTAGCCATACTTTATTCCTTTAATTCAATTTGTCCTGAGATTAGCTTTGGCAGTAGCATATCGCGTTGTTGTTTAAGGTTTTCGTTTCTTTTAGAGAGATTAAAAATACTCTTAAACATTGGCTTAACTAAACCTGTAAACTCTTCCATAACTTCTTTCGGTGGTACGGCAAGTAAATACGACGCAAAACTGTCTGGGTGTACACGTTGTCGGCCTGTAGCACCAGTCATACTTTTGATTGCATGTTCGCGGAAATTGTTGCTCCGAGAAAGTAAATAAATAAACTCCGAACTTAAATCTTCACTCTGTCGTAATACAATAAATTCAGTTGAACCAAAACCTACAGGTTGCTCTGACTCTAAAAATTGAACATAGCCTGTTTTACCATTTTGTAGGCAAGGAGTAATGCGAGCAAATAATGTATCACCGTTAATAAACTTAGCTCCGCTATTACCTGTTTTTTTAATAATGTCACTAATTACCATTGAAGATTCAGATAACCCGCTCATACCTACAAAAGGCTTTTCTCCATCTTTAGAAAGTTTGGTGCGTGGGTTAATTGTAATGGCGTCCGCCGCTGCCTTAACCTCCCATCCATCAGGAATCTGGCCTAGTGGTGAATCAATAAGCTTAGCATTACCATCAGCATCAAGGTTTTCTTTATGCCCTGGGTAACGGAAGTTAACAAACCATTCGCGATAAAGCGATTGCGCCATATCTTCTAAGATAGCGATACGGCGGTTGTTGTTTTCGATTAGGTTGTCGTAATTTTCAAGTTTGCTAGCAATAGATTCTTGAACTACGAAGTTTGGGAGCGCAAATTTAAACCGTTTAATGGCATCTAATGTAATACTTGCTTGGCTGGCTGCCCCCTGAGCTGTTCCTATTATATATTCCTTAAAAACATCACTCCGTAACAAGTAGTAAAGGAAGCCAATATGAATATCTTTATTTGGTATTATTTTTACTGCGTTTTGGTTAAGTAACGAACCGTCAACAGTCCTTGGAACTCTAATTGTTTTACCTACGACGGACGCTGGATTTGACGGCCAAGACCCAACACTCTGTATAACAACATCACCAAAAGCCAAACTGTAACGAGAATATTGTTCGCCTAGCTCAACTGGTATTTTTACCAAATTATTAGGGCATATTGAATCTTCAGTAAAGTCACTTACTTTTACAATTTTACGGCCACTATCAACGAACCATTTGCTTTTAAAAGCAAATCCTTTCTGAGTAGAAATGTAGTCACCTAGAACAGCATTTGATTCCATTATACTGCTCCAAGGACTTTTACTACATTTTCTGAGATTGACGCTTCTAATTCATGCGCTTCTGCATTTAATATTTCTAATTCTTCTTGAAATGCCTCCAACTTAGCAGCAAAGTCTTCATCATGTTCTCGTTCACCTTCGGCAACGCCAACATAGCGACCAGGATTTAAGCTGTATCCTTGTTCAATAATTTCGTCTTTAGATGCCACTTTACATAAGCCAGCGATATCTTTATAAGACATTTCACCACTGTCGTTGGCGAAGTAATCTCCGAGATTAAACTTTCCATCGTTACCAGCATCAGGGTGTGTATCTAGGTAGGTGTTATCAATATCCTGACCACGGTATAAGCGCACAATGTTGGCTATAAAGTTTAGTTGCTCACTGGTGTAATCACGAACAGCACGAGTCACTTGGCGGAAGATATGGCGCGCATCAATAAACAATACTTTGTCTTTGTTGTGTGCAGGTTTGTTTTTATCTAAAAACCAAAGCGCACATGGCAACGTTACGGTGTAGAAAAAGTTACTAGAAACTGCCACCATGACATCAACCGCATCATCTTCAATTAGCTTTTGACGTATTTCTTGCTCTGAGCCACGGGCATCACTTGCAGAGTTCGCCATGACAAAACCTGCACGGCCCTTTGCGCTGAGTGCAGTATAAAACATTTGAATCCAAAGATAGTTACCGTTGTCGTTACGCGGCATACCATAAGGGAATCGATGTTTATCACCTTCTAAACGGTCTTTTTGAATTTCATTAACGTTAAACGGAGGGTTAGCCATTACGTAGTCAAACTGACCGTGTTGTTTACCGTCTACAGCTTCTCCTTTAGCCAACTCAAACGGATCTTCGTAATAAGAGTTACCTTCTCTGATATCACCTTGCAATCCATGAACAGCTAGGTTCATTTTAGATAATCGAACCGTGTCACCTGTTTTTTCTTGACCGAATACGGAAAGTACATCCGAAGCATTCTTATTATGACTCGCAACAAAGTCGGCGGAACTGACAAACATACCGCCGCTACCACAGGCTGGGTCAAATACCTTACCGTGGTAAGGTTCAATGACTTCAGTGATTAAACTAACCAGAGCTGATGGCGTAAAGAACTCCCCCCCACCTTGGCCTTCCGTTTTAGCAAATTCATTGAGGAAGTATTCATAAATTCGTCCAAAAATATCGGAGCCAAGGCTGAAGTCGATATCGTTAAAGTTTTTAAGCAAACTTTTAAGCATATCGCTCTCAAAACGAGTATAGGTTTTAGGTAAGGCGTCTTTAATAGCCTCATTATCAGCCTCTAATGCTTTCATTGCATTATTGACGCTAACACCAATATTTGAACCTTCAGGTAAGTTTAATAAGTTTGAGTAAAGCGCTTCCTCAGGCACATACATTGCACCTTCCGCTTGGATTTTAGATTTGATATCACCACCGCCACGGCGACGAGAACTCGTTTGCTCAGCAATTTTATTCTTTGCTTGAGTAAATCGATATTCGGCATATTTGAGAAAGATTAAACCTAATATTGGGCGGGAGTATTCTTGAGCCGTTAAACCTGTGTTTGCACGTAATGAGTCAGCAGCTGACCACAAACGTTTTTCTAATTCTTCAATTTTTTTAAAATCAGCCATAATTCCTGAGGCCCTATTGAGTCCTAAATAATATTTATTTAGTGTATCAAATTACAAGGATTGAGATATTAATTCTTTGTTCTAATTTAAGAAAGCCATTATCAATAAATTAGGAAGATGTCATTTTATTACAATAGTAAAAAATTGCGCCACTTGATTCCTGTTCCGAAACTCAGGTTTAGTCGATTATTGTCTACGAAGTTGATTCACAACTAACTAGGAGAACATTATGACTTCAAAAGTAAATGCTAAACCATCAACACCAATGACACCACAAGCGGCACAACGAATTCAAAGCGCTACAGCTAGAGCAAATGGCGGCAGTGTACCTAAAGGCAGTTTTGCGGCACGAGCAACTAGTAGCGCCGCAAAAAATAGTAAATAATGGCGAGGGGCACTGCCCCTCTTTCAAAAGGAATTTTTTTAGGGTTTAAATTAATGACGACTATCAATGAGTCTTATCCAAACATTGGGTATGTTTTAAATCGTCTGGCTGATATTGCCGACACCAAGTCATTAGCGACTAAGGGAAAGAGCCGTTTTCGCAAGGAAGAAGACTTAGCATCCAGAAAGTCTATAGATCCAACACTGATTGGAGAGTCAGTGCGGCACTTATTTTATGAGCCAATCTCCAAAGTTGTTACAGATAGTTTCGCACAGTTTTTCTCCGACAGTATTTGGATGGGGTTAAATAACTACGTCGAGATCATTAAGCGTGTGCCAATGGAAGGAGTAGCACAAGAAAAAGTTGCTTACATGCTAAATAAGCACCTAGTTGTTGAAACACTTGCCAGTATCATTTGGAAAGTAGGCGTTAATCAAATGCCAACCAATACAGTGCCTAGCTTTTATTGTGATAATTACCCTATCAAAGCCCTAATCGCTTTTTATGAAAGCCAACAAACACTTCCTGAAAACGATATAAAGCGATTCTTTGAAGGCACTGACAGGACAGTTCGAAAATGGCGAAGTGGTGAAGAACTTCCTAATATAGGTAACTTAACTCTGCTGGCTCAGTGGACATCGTTATCAAATTCAGATGCAATTGATGAAGATAAGGAAACCTTGTTTTTGACAAGGTTCATAGATTCATTTCATAGAAAAACACACCATCAATTTGTAAACGATTTAAAAGATGCTGTCGTTTGGCGGTTGCATCATAATCAAGAGCCTACATTAGATTTTGGGCAAGTATTTCATCAGTTTTATATCAATGAGATAAGCTCAGCGAATCTATATAAACTATCTGCTGAAGGTAATGAGCTACACAAGTTGTTAAGGCGCTCTTCAACTAAACCTCTGGGCAGCCTTGTTGATTATTCAGCACGCTTAGCTTCCTTACAAAAATCTATTGTAGAGCATAACCTGAATGATGAGTTGCAATATCATCAAGACTGGCTCAAGGGACGATTACTGGTACTAAGTGGTGAAATAGAAAAAGCACTTGAACACTACGTTATTGCTGTGGAGTCATCACTGTATAAATCAGGTGAAAACATTCGTAATTTATTAAAAGAAGCGCTATCTGTTGCAGCTATCCAACTCAAGCCCCACAAACCAACCTTAAAGAAACTAAAAAGCCGAGCATTAACGTTTTGTCCCAAAATCATAGAACCTCATCTTAGAGCGTTGCCAGTAATGATCAGCAATGAAGATATTAATGACTGGCGCTTTTGGTTTGTAATGCGTTTTCCAAAATCAGGGTGGTTTGATGAAGGAAAGTCATTACTTATGCAGCGGATGGAAGAACTTGAGCTTAAGGAAATAGCAGAAAAATGTGGATGAAACGTTTTTAACTAGCGTTGTAATATGTGATAGCAGAAACTTTGCTAAACGTCTGAGGTTGATGAAACTAAAACCCGCAAAGAGCGATTAATTCCCCTTACAGAGTCTCTAAATATTGTTGAGGTCATCATAGAAGGGGAAGCAATTGAAAGACACTCAACAAAACCGATTTGGCGTAAGTTATGGGCTGCATGTGATCAGTCATTGGCTCACCGAGTTAGGTCGCGTATTTATCTTTGCGACAACCGCAGCAATTATACTGTCATTTGTTAATCAACCTCAGATCTGCATAAGAATTAAAGCCGAGTCACTTTTATACTCGGCTTTTTAGTTTGAAAAGTATAGGCTATTAATCCAGAAAT
>NZ_PNCN01000169.1:0-13544 GCF_005886135.1 Pseudoalteromonas sp. S4741
CTCTTCACCAAGACAAACTATTTTCTAAGGATCATTTTTAGCTATTGGCTGATCCTGCCAGTATGCCAAGCTAGAGCGATTACCCTATCGCTCTAGCTTTAATGAATTTAAACAGCATAAATATCACTGAAATAGTTGAGCAAACTAAAATTCAGTTACAAGAAGATAAAACACTCTCGCCAGCGTTGAAGATGTCTATTGAACTCATTCTTGTTGTCGTTGTTATGCTAGCTAACCTAAACTCCGGATAATAAATCCATCTCAAGCAGCCAACAAGCAGCGGCTAAATTCCTAAAGGTGGGCAAAGTCACTTAACCACCTAACCATTTTTAGCGCAAAGCCCCACCAGTAAAGCCCTGTAGGCTGGTTAAGTAGATTTTATTTTACTTAACCATGCCTAACCACTTAACCATACAAATGCTATAATATAACAATATTAATAAAAAAAGCAGTGGCTAAGTTATGACGACAAACACCAACGAATTAACACTTAAACAAAGTGCTTTCATAAAAGCGTACCTTTTAAACGGTGGTAACGCGACACAGGCAGCAATTAAAGCTGGTTATAGTGAAAAGACGGCTCAAGCTATTGGCGCTGAAAACCTTACAAAACCTTTAATTCAAAAAGCCATAAAAATTCACCAGCAGCAAGCGCATAATGAATTTATAGGGTCTAAAACTAAAAAGCTGGTGGCGTTACAATCCATCATTGAAACGGCTATGACTGAGCACTAAGAAAAGGGAGTGTTAAACGCAACGGCAGCCATTGCCGCTATAAAAGCCCATAACGAAATGCAAGGCGATAACGCACCGCTCGAGACTAACACCAGTATAAAAGTAAGTCATACATTAGCTGAACGTTTAAGATGCGGATCTAAATGCTAGATTATAAAACCTAAATTATCCTAGCAGAATCTAGCAAACCCCAACTTATAGAAAGATAAACGAGAGTGATAATCATGGCAGCAGGTAAAAAAACAGGTGGGCACAAGGCGGGAACACCTAATAAGCTAACGTTTGAGACTCGACAGTTATTAGTTAATGCCTTGGCTGATGAATTTGAACAATTACCAGAGCTACTCAAAGAATTAAACCCAGCGGAGCGTATAGACGCAATTTGTAAGCTGTCTAAGTTTGCGCTGCCAGCAGTCGCGCCAGTATCAATACTTAAAGTTGAAAAAGTAGAAAAGCCTAGTGATGATATGTTTGCCATTGATCTAAACTAGACAAATTTAGATGGAATTTTCTGACTCTTTAAAAGGATTTTCGGAAGTCATACGTTGATAACATTACCGACATTGTAGAGTGAAAATTTTAGATGAATTAATCCACTGTAGGGACATATTAGGGACACGGAAAATTAAATTTAAAAATTAATTTATTTAAAAATCAAATTATGCAAGTAAGGAGTTGATTTTAAAGGATTAAATGGTCGGTATGGAGAGATTCGAACTCTCGACCCCTGCCACCCCATGACAGTGCGCTACCAAGCTGCGCCACATACCGACTTCGATTGCAATAGTACGTGTATTTATAAAAAAATCAATAAGCTTTTGTTTGTTTGGATATTTATTGCGCAAGCGTTTAATATTAAGCGCTTGCGCCAGAAGTTTTACACGGCTTTACTCTTTATTTAACCACTGGTTGATCGTGTTATACATTTCATCTCGTAGTATTGGTTGGGCAGTTTTGTTAGGGTGTAAGTTGTCGTTTTGCATCAGCTCGCTTTTGCCTGCTACTTTAAGCACAAAAAACGGCATTAAATGCGAGCCCGTGGCTTTGCTAACACTGGCAAAGCTATCGGTGAACATTTTACTGTAACGTGGGCCATAGTTAGGTGGAATATAAATTTCCATAAGTGCGGTTTGTGCATTTGCAGCTTGGCTTTTTTCAATTAAAGCCGTTAAGTTAGTTTGCATTTTTTTGATTGGAAAACCGCGCAGGCCATCATTAGCACCAAGCTCAATGAGTACGTGAGTTGGCTGGTATTGCTCAAGTAGCGCGTCTAATCGGCGCAATGCACCGCCGGTGGTTTCGCCGCTAATACTGGCATTTACTAAGTTGATAGGGCGTTGCTCGGTATCGTATTTATCTTGTAACAATTGCACCCAGCCTTGTTCTTGTTTTAAGCCATAGGCTGCGCTTAAACTATCACCAAGTATTAAAATCGTGTTGTTAGCTACCGCGTGTAGTGGGTTAATAACTAAAAATAAAATGAATACACAACGTAGGATTGAATGGGTCATATGTCAGCGCTTTCTCAATTAAATATAATTCAAGTAAATGGTTTATCTAAAGTGGTTTCCACCTTTGAAGGTGAGTTGTCCATCCTCAGCGACATCAGCTTTAATGTCAAGCATGGCGAGTCTGTTGCCGTAGTGGGCACGTCGGGCTCTGGTAAATCTACATTATTGAGCTTGCTAGCAGGGCTTGATACCGCCAGCAGTGGCGAGGTGATGTTAGATGGCGAGCCGCTGCACGAATTAGATGAAGAAGCACGTGCAGCACTGAGAGCTGCTAAAGTCGGATTTGTATTCCAGTCTTTTATGTTGGTACAAAGTTTAACTGCGCTTGAGAACGTGATGTTACCCGCTGAGCTTGCTGGCGAACATGATGCTAAAGAGCAAGCGCTCGCATTACTTGAAAAAGTCGGCTTGAGTCACCGTGTTGATCATTACCCGTCGCAGTTATCTGGTGGTGAGCAACAACGTGTTGCCATTGCTCGCGCATTCGTGGGTTCGCCTAAAATACTGTTTGCCGACGAGCCATCAGCTAACCTAGATAGCAAAAACGGCCACATGATAGAAGCGTTATTATTTGATTTAAATAAACAAAATGGCACTACGCTTATTTTAGTTACCCACGATGAAGCACTGGCGCAAAAGTGTGAACGTATTATTCAGATTGAAGCCGGTGAGCTGGTACACAATTCAACAGAGGAAATGGCAAATGTGGGCTAAATTAGCGCTTAAACTATTTTCTCGTGAGTTTCGCCGTGGTGAACTAACCGTAATAAGCGCTGCCATTGCACTGGCAGTATTAACCGTGCTTACTTTATCTATGGTAACTGAGCGAATCGCACAAAGTATTGCCCAAAAAAGCAGTGCCTTTATAGCAGCAGATCGTGTTCTTGCCAGCAATCACGCCATAGATACCGCCTTTATAACCAAAGCAGAACAACAAAACTTACAAACTGCACAAATGGTGTACTTTGACACTATGCTGTTTGCAAACGATGAAATGCAATTTAGCTCGGTAAAGGCTGCATCAAACAGTTACCCGCTTAAAGGCCAATTGAAAGTTAAGTCGGGTTTGAATGCTCAAACTGAGGTTGCACCCGGTGCGCCAAGCCCTGGTAACGTATGGTTAAGTGAATCTGTTTTTTACAGTTTAAACATAAACGTAGGCGACCAAGTTGAATTAGGTGCCGCGTTATTCAATGTGGAAAAGGTGATTGTAGAAGAACCCGATGCGCCATTTAATGTGTTCTCTAGCAGTCGCAGAGTACTTATTAATATTGATGATGTACCAAAAACTGAAGTAATACAGCCCGGTAGCCGTGTATTTTACCGCCAGTTGTATGCAGGTGATGAAAGCGACATCAATAGTTTTTACGATTGGTTAAAACCGCAACTTAAAGAAAACCAAAACTGGTATGGTGTAAAAGACCGTCAATCGCCCATTTCAAATAGCTTAAACAGAGCCGAAAGCTTTTTATTATTAGCAGGTTTGCTGGGCATTATATTAGCCGCGGTTGCTATTGCGGTATCAGCTAAGCGCTATTGTGAGCGCCAATACGACCCCGTCGCGATGATGAAAACCTTAGGTGGCAGCCGCGATATGATCCGCAAAATTTACCTTATGCACTTATTAATGGTGTGTACCATGGCGGTAGTCGTTGGCCTTGCTATTGGTTACGGCTTACAAGAAGTTGCAACTGGTTACCTTGCAAAAAGCATGGGAACCGAACTGCCCATGGCAGGGTTTAAACCGTGGTTAGTCGCCATTAGCACTGGGGTTATTTGTGCGGTTATGTTCTCTATTAAGCCATTGTTAGATTTATTTGATATTCCACCACTTAGAGTGCTTCGCCGTAATTTAGGTGATCGCCTTGCGGTAAGTAAAATCCATTTAGGGCTTAGCGCCTTAACGGTATTTTTATTAATGTGGTTATTTAGTAACAATATTAAAATTACCCTTATTTTATTTGCCTCAACGCTTGCGCTTATTTTAGTGTTGTTTTTAATTTCTAAATTAATATTTGGCGGGGGCCGAAAGCTTGGCTTAAAGCCAGGTAACAGCTGGTCGTTGGCTATTGCGTCTATTCAAAAGCGCGCCAACGTTAATGCGGTGCAGCTAATTAGTTTTTCGCTAGCGATTAAATTACTGTTGTTTTTAATTGTGCTAAAAAACGACATTATTTCGGATTGGCAGTCTCAGTTACCAAGCGATGCACCTAATGCCTTTTTGGTTAATATTACGCAAAATGAGCTGGATCCGGTAAATGAATACTTAGCGCAAAAAGGCATTCAAGTGTCGGAGTTTTACCCAACGATTCGTGGCCGCGTAAATGCAGTAAATGGCGAAGCAGTAGCACGTGAAGTGTCATTGCAAGACAACGAGAAAAAAGACGAAGAAGCCCGCTCAGGTATTGGCCGCGAGCTTAACTTAACTTGGCTTAACGAAGTCCCCTCACAAAATGACATTATCGATGGCCAGTGGTTTGGCGATGACGCAGTAGCTGAGGCCTCACTTGAAGAGTCTATGATGAAGCGCCTTGATGTGAAAATGGGCGATACCCTCACGTTTTTAATTGGTGCGCAGTCGTTCGACGCTAAAATTACCAGTGTACGTAAAGTTAATTGGGCCACGCTTAAACCTAACTTTTTCATTATTTTAAGCCCTGATGTGCTCAAAGACTTTCCGGCCACGTATATTTCATCAGTACGTATTGAGCCTGAGCAAAAGCGCGACTTTAGCCAGTTATTACGTACATATCCTACGATTACAGCAATTGATGTAGACAACTTTGTTAAACAAATTCAATCGACTATTGAGCAAGTGTCGTTAGCTATTGGCTTTGTACTGGCTATTGTGGTGTTGTGTGGCGCGTTGGTACTTATATCGCAGGTGCAAGCAAGCTTAGGTGAGCGGATGCAAGAAATTGTGATACTGCGTACTTTGGGCGCTAAAAGCCGATTAATCAAAAATGCCACCTTGTATGAATTTTTATTACTGGGCGGTTTAGCCGGACTGGTGGCTGCATTTTTCAGCGATATTGCGTTATTGATTGTTCAGCAGCAAATGTTTGATTTAGCGGGTAAGCTGCATCCTAATATTTGGATTATTGGCCCCGTTGCTGGTGGCGTGTTTGTAGCAGGGTTAGGCTATTTTATGATTGCCCGTACGCTTAAACAAAATACCCAAGGCTTAGTACGCGCATTGGCGTAAACTTTTCAGCCAAATAGCGTTTAAATGCCTACTTTTTATGTAGGCATTTTTGTTTTGGCTTGGTACTGGTAATTTATACAGTGCTCTGGCATTATTAGCACTATTAATAAATAACAATAATGAGAGTGCTGTTTGGCCATAATTTTAGGGATCGATCCGGGCTCGCGTTTAACGGGTTACGGTGTGGTTGCGCACCAAGGGGCTAAGTTTACTTACTTAGGCAGTGGCTGTATTAAATTAGCCGATCATGACTTTCCCACCCGACTTAAAATGATTTACCAAGGCATTACACAGCTTATAGAGCAATTTTCGCCTGAAACATTTGCTATAGAAAAAGTATTTATGGCGCATAACCCTGATTCTGCTTTAAAGCTAGGTCAAGCTCGTGGCGCTGCGATTGTCGGTGCCTCTATGGCCGACTTACCGGTTTTTGAATACTCAGCACGGCAAATAAAGCAAGCCGTTGTGGGTAACGGTGGGGCAGATAAATCGCAAGTTCAACATATGGTTAAAAACATACTTAAACTGCCAGGTACGCCGCAAGCCGATGCGGCGGATGCGCTTGCAATTGCAATTTGCCATGCCCACTCTGAACAAAATTTAATAAAACTAGCGGGTAGCGCAAGCAAAACCGTTAGAGGACGTCTAAGGAAATAACAATGATAGGTCGCTTAAACGGCGTGTTAGTTGAAAAACAGCCCCCAGAAATACTATTAGAAGTGAGCGGCGTTGGCTACGAAGTACAAATGCCAATGACCTGTTTTTACGATTTGCCTAAAGTGGGCGACAACGCCATTGTGTACACTCATTTTGTAGTACGCGAAGACGCACAGTTATTGTTTGGCTTTAATAATAAAACCGAGCGTGCGTTATTTAGAGAGCTGTTAAAAGCTAATGGAGTAGGGCCTAAATTAGGCTTAGCTATTTTGTCGGGCATGTCGGCGCAGCAGTTTGTAAGTTGCGTAAATAATGAAGATGCTACCGCTTTGGTTAAATTGCCAGGGGTGGGCAAAAAGACCGCAGAGCGCTTAGTGCTCGAAATGAAAGACAGATTAAAAAATTGGGGTAATGACTTATTTACCCCATTTAGCGATAGCGCCGTAATAGAGCCTGCGAGCGATGCAACTATAGCCAATAATGCGGCCGATGATGCGGTTTCGGCGTTAGTGGCGCTCGGTTATAAATTGCCACAAGCGCAAAAAGCAGTAAAATCAATAAGCAAACCCGATATGTCGACTGAGGTTCTAATTAAAGAATCTTTGAAATCAATGCTGTGAGTAAATTATGATCGAAGCTGATCGCTTAATAGATGCTGCTGAAAAAACCAACGAAGACACCATAGACCGTGCTATTAGGCCAAAGTTACTGGCCGACTATCGTGGTCAGCCGCATGTTAAGCAACAAATGGAAATATTTATTGAAGCCGCGCGTAGCCGCAGCGAAGCGTTGGATCATTTATTAATATTCGGTCCGCCAGGCTTAGGTAAAACCACGCTTGCCAATATTGTAGCCAACGAATTAAATGTAAATATTAAAACCACCTCTGGGCCTGTGCTTGAAAAAGCGGGCGATTTAGCCGCATTGCTTACTAACCTTGAAGAGGGTGATGTACTGTTTATTGATGAAATTCACCGTTTGAGCCCGCAAGTTGAAGAAATACTCTACCCGGCAATGGAAGATTACCAGCTCGATATTATGATAGGTGAAGGGCCAGCTGCACGCTCTATTAAGCTTGATTTACCTGCGTTTACACTCATTGGTGCAACTACCCGTGCAGGGTCATTAACTTCTCCACTGCGTGACCGCTTTGGTATTGTACAGCGTTTAGAATTTTATTCTGTGGAAGACTTATCACATATTGTGGGGCGCTCAGCGCATTATCTTAGTTTAGAAATGTGTGACGATGGCGCCGCCGAAATAGCCAAACGTTCGCGCGGTACGCCACGTATTGCAAATCGATTATTGCGTCGAGTGCGCGATTACACCCAAGTAAAGTCAGACGGTACGGTTAATGCTGAGGTAGCTCAACAAGCCCTCGACATGATTGACGTTGATAAAAGCGGTTTTGATTACATGGATCGTAAATACTTACTCGCCATCATCGAAAAGTTTATGGGTGGCCCTGTTGGCCTTGACAACCTAGCCGCGGCAATAGGCGAAGAGAAAGAAACCATAGAAGATGTGATCGAACCGTTTTTAATTCAACAAGGGTTTATTCAGCGCACGCCGCGAGGGCGAATTGTCTCTGATAATGCGTATCACCATTTTGGCTTGTTACCTAAAAAAGACTAAATAACCAGAATAACGAGACTCTTTCTAAAGCCACTGTCATTTTAACGACAGTGGCTTTTTTGTATAAGCAAAGGCTAAATTTAGACGTATTTTACTTTGCCAATAATTCACTGAGCGTTAAGACATATCAGGCTATTGTGCGGCTGTAGTAACGGTATTGAGCCCGAGTGTAACTAATTTTACAAATTGCGGGCAAAAAAAAGCCCGCAAATAATGCGGGCAAACAACAAGTTTAAGGAAGTAATCTAGGGAACTACGTTTTACTTGTTGAGGTCATACCCCAAGAAGTAAAAAAGTAATACGAAATAAATCATATTACGAAGAACTGGATTCAATGAAATAGCTTTCATTTAATGCGCTAGCTCGGTATAGGAGAATAATACCGAAGCGGCAGAATTTGTTCAAACTAGAAAATTTATATTTTCAGATTAAAAAAACTAATAGCAGGGGTTTTCTGTTTTTACTTAATGTTGCATGTTAATTAACCATTAATTCTATAAGTTAATGAAATGCTTTGTTTATGTGTATTAACATATAAACGTTCGGTATTAGTTTTACTATTACGTTAAGGTAAGCGTGTAGTGTTTATGAGTGCTTATGCATTAATTTTGAATAAACAGCGTATTTTTGTGACTCTTTAGTGAAATTAAGCGGGCTTATAGATAGTCTTGTTGTTATTTATTTATACAGTAAAACAAGAGTTAAGTAGTAAAATTATTTTTTTAACGTTTTTTGTTGGCTATTCACAGCAATATCGTTGTCAGCAGGAAATACACTAGATACACTAGCTGAACTTTAATGGTGGCTAATGTGTTACAAAGTTACCTTACTCAAATAAATCAATTTGATGTTTTTAATTATTTAGGAGTTTAACGTGGGATCAGGGCTTAATTTTTTAGATCTAATTCTAGAAGCCAGTTTGCTTGTGCAATTAGTAATGCTAGCGTTGGTTGCTATGTCGGTTATGTCGTGGGCTATTATTTTTCAACGTAAAAAAGCCATCTCTGACGCCTTAGCAAATGCCAAAAAATTTGAGCAACGTTTTTGGTCTGGTGTTGACCTAAGTAAGCTATATAACGAAATTTCATCACGCGGTGGTCAATCAACGGGTATTGAAGCGTTATTCACCTCAGGTTTCAAAGAGTTTGCACGCCACAAAAAAAATACCTTTCAAAGTGCAGGCATTGTTATGGAAGGCACGCATCGTTCAATGCGGGTTGCGCTTTCTCGTGAAATAGAAAAACTAGAATCAAGCTTATCGTTTTTAGCAACCGTTGGCTCAATTAGCCCCTACATAGGTTTGTTTGGTACAGTATGGGGTATTATGAATGCCTTTATTGCCTTAGGTGAAGTAAAACAAGCAACCTTACAAATGGTTGCACCAGGTATAGCAGAAGCTTTGATTGCAACAGCAATGGGTTTATTTGCGGCTATTCCTGCCGTTATTGCCTATAACCGATTTGCTAATAAAGTTGAAAAGTTAGAATCTCATTACATTAACTTTATGGAAGAATTTGCCAATATTTTACACCGTCAAGCAGCTACCCAAATAGAGGCTCAAGCGAATGTACCAGCGTAAAAAGCGTCGCCCAGTCGCAGAAATTAATGTAGTACCATACATTGATGTAATGTTGGTGTTGCTTATTATATTTATGGCCACTGCGCCATTAATAACCCATGGCGTAAAAGTAGACCTACCAAAAATGGAAGAGTCAGACTTAGTTGATACCAAGGACACGCCGCCCATTATTGCCTCTATTGATTCGCAAGGTAAGTATTATGTAAGCATAGGTGCTGATCCGGAAGAGCCAATGGAAGCATTAGATGTAGCCGCTGTAATTAAACTACAACTAATGAAAAACCCTGATACCCCAGTAATGATTAAAGGCTCAGGTAAAGTGTCGTATCAAGAAGTGTTACTGCTCATGGATTTTTTGAAGAATGCAGGTGTACCATCGGTAGGCTTAATGACCGAATCCTTTGAGGGGACCAAGTA
Organism: Pseudoalteromonas sp. S4741; assembly: GCF_005886135.1. NCBI lineage: Bacteria > Pseudomonadati > Pseudomonadota > Gammaproteobacteria > Alteromonadales > Pseudoalteromonadaceae > Pseudoalteromonas > Pseudoalteromonas sp. S4741. Next base: position 9,740 of record NZ_PNCN01000169.1, read on the forward strand.
GTCATATGAATACGTCGTTAATCAAATCAGTAATACTGCATTTAGCATTAGGGGGATTTTTGTATGCATCAGCAAACATTCATCCACCTAAACCTAAAGTAATGGAAGTGACGCTTAATGCCGCCATTCCTGAGCCAGAAAATGCGGTGTCTGCTGTGACCGTGGATCAACAGCAGGTTGAGCAAAAAATTGCTGAGTTACGCAAAAAAGAAGAAGATAAAAAGCGCGCTGAAGATAAACGCATTCGTGATTTAGAGCGCCGCGCAGCAGAAGCACGTAAGCAAAGAGAATCTGAAGCAAGACGCATTAAAAAGCTAGAGCAGCAGCGCAAAGCTAAAGAGAAAGAAAGAGCCGAAGCCGAAGCTCAAGCTAAAAAAGCCCGCGAAATAGAACAACGTGAGCGAGCAAAAGCCAAACAAGCGCAAAAGCAAAAGCAAGAGGCTGAAGATGCTGCTAAAGCGGCTGCCGACAAACGCAAAGCCGAAGAAGCCGCGCTTAAAAAAGCCGAAGAAGAGCGTAAAAAACGTGCTGAAGAAGCTGAGCGTAAACGTCAGCAAGCATTGCAAGAACAAATACTGCAAGAGCAACTTGCCAAAGAGCAGGCTGCACGCAATAAAATACGTCAACAGCAAGTAGTGAGTGAAGTTGATAAATACCGTGCATTAATTATGGCGCGTATTCAGCAAAACTTATTAATTGATGAAAAAATGAAAAACCAGCAATGCCGCATTAATCTCCGTCTTGGGTTTAATGGCTTGGTTACGCAGGTTAAGTCGTTAGGCGGTGATAAGTTAGTGTGTGAAGCTGCTTTAAGAGCGGTTCGCATGGCCGACACATTACCGGTATCGAAAGATAAAGACGTATTCGAACAATTAAAGAATATTAATATAACCATCGCGCCAGAGTTTTAAGGGATGACATGTTTAACAAAATTAAAATAGCCTGTTTAGTTTTAATATTAGGGTTTCAGGGTGTTGCACACGCGGCACTTGAAATTGTTATTACTGAAGGTATAGACGGTGCAAGACCGATTGCGATTGTGCCTTTTAAATATCAAGGTATTGGCCCTATTCCAGAGCAGCTTAGCGATGTTATTGCTGCTGATTTAATGCGCAGTGGCAAATTTAAGCCAGTTAGCGTTTCACAAATGCCTCAACAACCACATAAAGACGGCGATATTGATTACGGCGCTTGGGTTAATAAAGGCGTTGAAGCGGTTTTAGTAGGTGAAGTAGAACAGCAAACCAACGGACGTTACTTAGTACGTTATGAGCTTGTTGATGTTATTCGCGGCCAAATTACTGGCGGTGAAACACAAATGATGAGCAACGGTAAGCTTGTTCAAAGCCAAGACCATATTTTAGAAGCACGTCAAAGCGTAATTGGTGAAACTGGATTTCGTCGATACTCGCACCGCATTAGTGATGTTATTTATGAAAAGCTAACTGGCGAAAAAGGCGCGTTTTTAACAAAAATAGCCTATGTTATTGTACGTGATACCGAAGAAAAGCCTTATCAGTTAGTCGTTGCTGATTACGATGGTTTTAATGAACAAGTATTATTGCGTTCAAAAGAGCCATTAATGTCGCCGGTTTGGTCACCTGACGGTACTAAGTTAGCGTATGTAACCTTTGAAAATCGCCAGAGCCAAATTTACATTCAAGACATTTATACGGGTAAACGCGAATTGATCACCAGCTACAAGGGAATTAACGGCGCGCCGCAATTCTCGCCAGATGGTAAAAAGTTACTGCTAGTGCTGTCAAAAGATAAAACTGGTGCAACTGAGGTTTACTTATTAGACTTACTAACACGTAAAGAGACGCGATTAACACGCCATCGTAGTATAGATACCGAACCTTCGTGGTACCCAAATGGTGAAGATATAGTATTTACGTCGGAAAGGGGTGGTAATGCTCAGATTTATAAGTTAAATTTAAAAACTGGCAGAACGCAAAGATTAACCTTTGACGGTGACATGAACCTAGCGGGTTCTATTTCGCCAGACGGAAAAGAATTAGTGATGGTAAACCGTACTAACGGACAGTATCATCTTGCTAAGAAAGAGTTGGCTACAGGTGCGTTTCAAGTTTTAACACGAACTCGCCTTGACGAATCACCGAGCATAGCGCCAAATGGCTCGATGATTATATACAGCACGCTCCACAATAATAAACAGGTACTTGCGCTAGTATCGATGGACGGTCGTTTTAAAGCACGTTTACCTGTGCTTGATGGACAAGTAAAGGCACCTGCTTGGTCGCCATATTTACAGTAATAATTGCTGGTTTACTCAAAATAGGAATCTACTCAATGCAACTTAACAAAATACTTAAAGGCCTGCTAATTGCTGTGCCAGTAATGACACTAGCAGCTTGTAGCTCATCTTCAGATATCGACGAAAATGCAGCTAACCAGTCAAACCAAGCAACTGTTGAGCAAACAACAACGGATACAGTTGAAGTAGCCACAATGACGCCAGAGCAACAAGCAGAAGAGCAACTTCGTCAAAAGTACGAAGCGCTTCGTCAAGAGCAAATTATCTACTTTGACTTTGATAAAGCCACAGTTGAAAGCAAATATGCAGACTTACTTCGTGCACACGCTGAGTTTTTAGTTAAAAATCCTTCTGTTAAAGTATTAATTGAAGGCCACGCAGATGAGCGCGGTACGCCAGAGTACAACATTGCACTTGGTGAGCACCGTGGACAAGCAGTTGAAAAATACCTACAAAGCTTAGGTGTTTCTGCAAGCCAAATGTCAGTAGTTAGCTACGGCGAAGAAAAGCCAATGGTTAAATCTCGCACTGAGTCTGCTTTCGCTAAAAACCGCCGTGCGGTACTAGTTTACTAAGATAAGAGATATTATGAAGCCGAAAATTATTTTGGCAGCCATGATATTGAGCGGGAGCACCCAAGTTTTGGCTGCTCCCGCTCCTGTTTCAGAAGCTGCAAGTTCACAGTCAAGCATTGAAAAGCGTTTAGCAACACTTGAAAGTATGATGCAACAGCGTAATTTTTTACAAGTAGAGTTACAGCAACAGCTCAATTTACTGCAAGATGAAGTTAGTCAAATACGCGGAGTAACAGAAGAGCAAAGCTATAAGCTTGAAAAAGTACTCCAGCGTCAACGCGAGCTTTATCAAGAAATTGAGAACCGTGTTAGCCAAGCGTATGCAAAGCCGACCGCTCCAGCGCCTACAACAGACTACACACAGCCTAGTAACGAGCAGAGCTACAGCAGCGATTTATCTGAAAACGAAGCGTACGAACGTGCTGTTGCGCTTATAATGAAAGATAAACGCTACGACCAAGCTATTCCAGAATTTCAAGCGTTCTTAACAACGTATCCAAATTCAGTGTACACCTCAAACGCACATTATTGGCTGGGACAACTATTAACGATTAAAAATGACGGTGTAAAAGCAGCCGAGCACTTTAAAGTAGTTGTTAACGAATTTCCAAATTCAAATAAACGCCCAGATGCGATGTTAAAGCTTGGTACACTTTTACAAGAGCAAGGTTTGAAGGCAGAAGCACAAAAAATACTGAATGAGCTTATCAATCAGTACCCAAGTACAACTGCTGCTAAATTAGCCACAGAACGCTTATCAAAATAAATGTTGATGCTTGATTAGACTGCTTTTTGTCATAAGCGGTCTAAAATTGCTCAACTAGACATAAAAACTTAAAAAAAGAGACAATTTCGGTTGCACTCATTTTATAAATAAGTATTATAAGCGCCCGCAGCAAACGAATGGTAACCCCACTCGAAATGCGGCAAAAAGAGCGGGTCATTAGCTCAG
>NZ_PNCN01000170.1:0-15942 GCF_005886135.1 Pseudoalteromonas sp. S4741
GGCATTGATGCTGCGTTATCGCCTATTTATGGGGAATAACCACACCACATAGGCTCTGCCTTGCCTAAATACCAAACAGACTGCTGCAAATTTAACCTTGAAAGGTCAACAGACCCTAGTAGCCAGTAATTACATTTAATAAACAAAAAACCCAGCCTTTGCTGGGTTTTTTGTTGCCTATTTCTTTGGCAAATAAAAAAGCCTGCACAAAGCAGACTTTTTAAAATCGCTAACCTCTTAGGTTAGGCTGGCGTTAAGTCACTCTCGTAATCAAAACGTAGTTTTTTATCTTTAACCGATACTTTTACCGTACCGCCAGAAATTAGCTCACCAAACAGTATTTCGTTTGCTAATTGCTTTTTAAGGTCTTCCTGAATAACACGTGCCATAGGGCGTGCGCCCATTGCTTTGTCATAGCCTTTGTCAGCCAACCATTCACGTGCTTTAGAGGTAAGCTCAAGATTAACTGACTTCTTATCCAGTTGCGCTTGAAGCTCCACAACAAATTTATCAACCACTTGCAAAATAACCTCTTTCTCGAGGTGATTAAACCAAATAATGTTATCTAAGCGGTTTCTAAATTCAGGTGAAAATACTTTGTTAATTTCACCCATTGCATCGTGTGTGTGATCTTGCTCACTAAAACCAATCGACTTACGTGTAGTTTCTTGTACGCCGGCATTGGTGGTCATCACCACGACGACGTTTCTAAAGTCAGCTTTTCGGCCGTTATTATCTGTTAGCGTACCGTGATCCATAACTTGTAATAAAATGTTGTAGATATCAGGATGGGCTTTTTCAATTTCATCCAGCAATACCACTGCATGTGGATTTTTTATAACCGCTTCTGTTAATAAGCCGCCTTGTTCAAAACCTACATAACCCGGAGGCGCACCGATTAAACGGCTCACCGCATGGCGCTCAACGTATTCAGACATATCAAAACGAATAAACTCAACACCCATGCATTTAGCTAATTGCTTGGTAACCTCTGTTTTACCGACCCCCGTTGGGCCTGCAAATAAAAACGAACCAACCGGTTTGTTCTCGTTTGCTAAACCTGAGCGCGATAAGCGAATAGCAGAAGTTAATGCATCAATTGATTGATCTTGTCCAAACACCAACATTTTTAAATTACGGTCTAAGTTTTTCAGCGTTTCTTTATCAGAAGACGACACATTTTGTGGTGGAATGCGCGCCATTTTAGACACAATCATCTCAATATCAGATACACCAATCGTTTTTTTACGCTTAGAGGTAGGTAACAAACGTTGGTTTGCGCCCGCTTCATCAATAACATCAATCGCTTTATCAGGCAGGTGACGTTCATTAATATACTTTGCGCTAAGCTCGGCTGCCGCCTTTAACGCTTTTTGCGTGTAACGAATACCATGGTGTGCTTCATAACGCTCTTTTAAGCCGTTAAGAATTTTAGTGGTATCTTCAACGCTAGGTTCAAGCACATCAATTTTTTGAAAGCGACGTACCAAGGCACGATCTTTCTCAAAAATGTTTTTGTACTCACCGTAAGTCGTTGAACCCATACAACGTAATTGCCCACTTGAAAGTAGCGGTTTAATTAAGTTTGAGGCATCCATTACCCCACCCGACGCAGCACCTGCACCGATAATGGTATGAATTTCATCAATAAATAAAATTGAACCCGGTTTTGCTTGCAGCTCTTTTAATAAGCTTTTAAAGCGCTTCTCAAAATCGCCTCGGTATTTGGTACCGGCAAGTAACGCGCCCATATCTAATGAGTACACAACCGCATCTGCAATAACTTCAGGCACTTGTTCGTTAACAATTCGATACGCTAAACCCTCAGCAATAGCGGTTTTACCCACGCCAGCTTCACCAACCAGTAATGGGTTGTTCTTTTTACGACGACACAGCACTTGCACTGTGCGCTCTACTTCGCTGTCACGACCAACAAGCGGGTCAATGTTGCCCTCTTTGGCTTGTATGTTGAGATTAGTGGTGAAGCTGTCGAGCTTACTCGCTTCTTCACTGTCAACTTCTTGCACTTCTTCATGTATATCGTCAGTGTCATCGCCTAATTCGTCATCACCTTTAGCAATCCCATGAGAAATAAAATTAACAATATCAAGGCGAGAAATATCATTCTTTTTAAGTAAATAAACTGCCTGGCTTTCTTGCTCAGAAAAAATAGCCACCAGTACATTTACACCTGTCACTTCATTTTTTCCCGAAGATTGCACATGAAATACCGCGCGCTGTAATACACGCTGAAAACCAAGCGTTGGTTGAGTTTCGCGTTCTTCTTCTAAATCAGGAATAACCGGTGTGGTTTCATCAATAAATTCAAGTAACTCTGTTTTTAATCCAGAAATGTCAACACCACACGCATTGAGCGCTTCTCCAGCTGATGGATTATCGAGTAGAGCTAATAAAAGATGCTCTACGGTCATAAACTCATGACGACGTGTACGCGCTTCACGAAACGCGGTGTTCAAAGTTAGTTCTAAGTCTTTATTTAGCATTGGCAACCCCTTACAGAGATAATAATTTTATACCGCACTTCAAAGATGAAAGTTCACCTTTGTGGTATTTATTCCTGCTCACAACTACATAGCAGTGGATGCTCGTTATCCCTTGAGTAGCGGTTAACTTGCTCAGCCTTGGTATGTGCTACATCTGCGCTGTAAACACCACAAATGCCCTTACCTTGCTGATGTATTTGCAGCATCACATCAGTTGCTCTATCGCTATCCATATTAAAAAACGTCATCAAGATCTCAATTACAAAATCCATCGGCGTGTAATCATCGTTGTTTAACACAACTTTATATTTTCGCGGTGGCTGCAACTTTTGCTTTTCACTATCGCGAACGGTGTCGATAACACCAGAATCTTTCATACCACTCATAATTAAATATAGTCTTGTCTTTATAACTCAAGCAAACTTGAATAAAAAAATAAATAAAATGTTAAAAAATAACCCAAAACACTTGACTGGTTGCTTAAATAAACTACAGTCAAATGGTGATTGATTAAACCTTAGTCAGTCTAGCAAACAATACAATTTAGGATAACTAAATTAGTCAACTTATAGAAGGATGTAGAAGTATGGCTTGTGGTAAAGTCAAATGGTTCAACAACGCCAAAGGTTTTGGTTTCATCGTAGAAGACGGTTGCGAGAACGACATTTTTGCTCATTACTCCACTATTGTAATGGACGGATACAAGACACTTAAAGCTGGTCAAGATGTTACCTTCGAATTACAACAAGGCCCTAAAGGTCTACACGCTACTAATATTGCCCCTAACGGCGATATTTTAGAGTGATTGTAAATATGAGACTAAAGCGAGCGACCTATTTAGATCCTCGCTTAATTCCCTAAAACCCCTAACCACTTCCATATTAATTGCTTCATTGTTCGTTATTTCAACCCCACTCCTTGATTTTATTTTATCTACCCCAATAATTTCACTATTAGATGTTTAACTGCTGGCGTTTGGCGCGTAATCCTAGCCCTTTTTAGCCAAGCTTGTTACACTCTTTATCCTGTAAAACGTAATTACTTTAGCCTAATGGCTAGTTTAGATTTACATAAATTTTAGTTATAAAAGACACTAGTCCGTCAGGTGTGATTATTCTTACCTTGTTTAGGTTATACGAGTACCAACACCTAACAGACTACTCATTGCATACATTAATACTTTATTTATAAGGTATTAGGCGATGATTTCTTTGCATTGTTGAATTTGGCCAATGCGGCCTACTATCTAGGAATGATGATGACATCAAAAATTATCTATACAAAAACGGACGAAGCTCCGGCATTAGCAACGTATTCGTTGTTACCAATTATCCAAGCGTACACAAATGCGGCAGGTGTTGAAGTTGAAACACGCGACATCTCACTCGCTGGTCGTGTAATTGCGAGCTTCCCGGATTACCTAACAGAAGAACAACGCATTGGTGATGCACTTGCAGAACTTGGCGAAATGGCAAAAACACCAGAAGCTAATATCATTAAATTACCGAACATCAGTGCCTCAGTTCCACAACTTCGCGCTGTAATTAAAGAGCTTCAAGAAAAAGGTTATGCACTCCCAGAATACCCTGTAGAACCTAAAAACGATGAAGAAAAAGCGATTCAAGCCGCCTATGACAAAATTAAAGGCAGTGCAGTAAACCCTGTACTTCGTGAAGGTAACTCTGACCGTCGCGCACCAAGTTCAGTAAAAGAATATGCACGTAATAACCCGCATTCAATGGGCGCGTGGAGCAAAGATTCACAATCATACGTTGCAAGCATGGAAGAAGGTGACTTCTTTGGTTCTGAGCAATCAGTAACTGTTGATGAAGCAACGGATGTACGTATTGAGCACGTAGCGGCTAATGGCGATATCACTGTACTTAAGCAAAGCACGCCATTACTTGCTGGTGAAGTAATTGATGCATCACGTATTAGCGCTGCAAAATTACAAGCATTCCTAGAAGCTGAAATTAATGCTGCTAAGGAAAAAGGCGTGTTATTTTCGCTTCACATGAAAGCAACCATGATGAAAGTATCTGATCCAATCATCTTTGGTCACGCTGTAAAAGTATTCTACAAAGACGTTTTTGCAAAACACGGTGCACTTTTTGAAGAGCTAGGTGTTGATGTAAACAACGGTTTAGGCGATGTGTACTCTAAAATTCAAACATTAGATGACGCTAAGCGCGAAGAAATTGAAGCAGATATTCAAGCTGTTTATGCTAACCGCCCTGCTATCGCAATGGTTGATTCTCATCGTGGCATTACAAACTTACACGTACCAAGTGATGTGATCATCGATGCCTCTATGCCTGCTGCAATTCGTTCAAGCGGTCAAATGTGGAATAAAGACGATAAATTACAAGACACAAGCTTTGTAATTCCAGATCGTTGTTACTCTGGCGTTTACCAAGCAACGATTGATTTTTGTAAAGAGCACGGTGCATTTGATCCTACGACTATGGGTAGCGTACCAAACGTTGGCCTTATGGCTCAAAAAGCAGAAGAGTACGGCTCACACGATAAAACATTTGAAGCAAAAGCTGACGGTACTATCCGTGTTGTAGACACAAACGGTAATACGTTACTTGAGCACAGTGTTGAGAAAGGCGATATCTGGCGCATGTGTCAGGTTAAAGATGCACCTATTCAAGATTGGGTTAAACTTGCAGTAAACCGCGCTCGCGCAACAGGTAATCCGGCTATTTTCTGGTTAGATGCAGAACGTGCACACGATGCTGAGCTAATCAAAAAAGTAAATAAATACCTGCCAGATCACGACACTGCTGGCCTAGATATTCAAATTTTATCGCCAATGGATGCAACCTTGTTCTCACTAGCACGCATCAAAGAAGGTAAAGACACAATTTCTGTAACAGGTAACGTGTTACGTGATTACTTAACAGATTTATTCCCAATTTTAGAGTTGGGTACCAGTGCTAAAATGCTTTCAATTGTGCCACTAATGAATGGCGGTGGTTTATTTGAAACAGGTGCGGGTGGCTCTGCTCCTAAGCACGTTCAACAATTTGAGAAAGAAAACCACTTACGTTGGGATTCTTTAGGTGAATTCTTAGCACTTGCTGCGTCACTTGAGCACCTAAGCACAACAACAGGTAACAAAAAAGCACAAGTACTTGCAGATACGCTTGATAAAGCTACCGGCACATTCTTAGCTGAAAACAAGTCGCCTTCACGTAAAGTAAAAGAGATTGATAACCGTGGTTCTCATTTCTTCTTATCTTTATTCTGGGCACAAGAACTTGCTAAGCAAAATGATGACAGCGAGCTTAAAGCGCAGTTTACGCAAATTGCTAGCGACCTTGAAACTAACAAAGAGCAAATTGTTAGCGAGCTAAACGATGCACAGGGCCCAGCAATGGACATTGGCGGATACTTCCAGCCAAATGATGATGCAGCTTTTAAAGCAATGCGCCCAAGCACAACATTTAACGAGATTTTATCTAAACTGGTATAAATCCGTTAAATGAATGAAAAGGCGCTCCAAAGAGCGCCTTTTTTTGTGCCTAATAGCTATTCGCTTATTTAAGTGGTTTACTTTGCGGATTGGTATAAGTAAAAGGCATTCGTAAAAAAGGCCGCTAATGCGGCCTTTAATATTCAACTAAACAAGTTTATTTAGTGTATGCACGTGGCATGTTTGATTCTGTTGTATAGCGCTCACGCAGTTTATCTTGGCGAGATTCAGTACTTACCTCAACCCCATTAATAAACATTTTATTTACGTGGCTGCTCAGCTCAAACGGGTCATTACTCCACATTACAATATCAGCGGCTTTACCCACTTCTAAGCTACCGGCATTAATACCAAATACATCAGCCACATTTGAAGTCATCGCTTTTAATGCGCCTTGCTGGCTCATACCATAAGACACTGCATTACCGGCATCATAGCGGAGCTGGTAAACATTATGACTGGCATCGCCACCCACAGTTAAAAGTACTTTAACACCTGCTTTTTCTAGTATGCCGGCATTATTTAGACTTGCATGTAATGAATCAAAACTGCCTGGTAAGTTATCCATTGCACTGATGATCACAGGAATACCCGCTTTTGCGATACGATCTTTAACTACAACGGCATCTTGCGCACCATTAAGAACAATATTTACCCCAAACTGCTGTTTCACTTTTATAAGTTCAACAATATCCGATGCACGCGACACACTAATTAGTAATGGCATATCGCCTTTTAGTACTTTAGCCATTATTTTATCTTCAGCACTTGGCTTAGCATCGTCTTTTTTAGCCCCTTTGCTTGCTTTGGTTTGGTGCTCATCTAACTTATTGATCAGTGTTTGCAATGTAAATGCACGAGAGCCTTTGCTTCGCTCACCCAAATGAACCACTAATGCCGCTTGTTTTTTAAGTACGCTTTCAAAGCTGCCACTTAAATCCACCACACTGGCAAGGCCCGCAAATATGCTGTCACCGCCGTACGGGGTGATTAAATCACGAGTAACACCGCCTTTACGTGCATAAGGGATTAGGCTTGAACGAGAGTTAAATGCCAAGCTTGCATCAAAATCAATACCTGCTTTTTCTTCTCCCGCATCGCGAGAGCCTGCAACCGCACCTACTTCAACTAAACCAAGTTGATTTACAGTGGCAATAAAACCAGGGGTCACGATTTGACCTTTGGCATCAATAATTTTATCTGCTTTAACATCGCTAGGATTAATTGCAGTGATTTTGCCATCATTCATTACGATGCTGGCAGACTCTAATACGCCTTGATCTGAGGATGTATGCAGTGTTGCGTTAATTATAGCAAGAGATTGAGCGCTCACCGCACCCGATGTTAGTAACCCTGCAGCAACCAGAGAAAGCGAAAACGAACGTGATAATTTTTTCATTCTGGGTGCTCCTTATTGTTGACCTAACATAAAATCACTTTGTGCTTGGAACGCGCTATCGTTTCTATCGTAAACTTTTGCGCCATCAACAAACACTTGCTCTGCTTTTGCGTAAACGCTAAATGGGCTTTGATTCCAAATAACCACATCAGCTTGTTTACCCGCTTCAAGTGAGCCTGTTTTATCTTCAATGCCGAGTGATTTAGCGGCATTAGCCGTGATCCACTTAATTGCATGCTGCTCAGAAATATCAAAACCATTTTGGTTTGCACTGTACATTACTTTTGCGGCTTCTTGATTTAAGCGCTGAATCGTCGTATCTGAGTCTGAATGCACAACGGCACATGAGTTTTTAACTGCATCAACAATCGCTACGTTCTCTTGTACCATATCGTAGGCTTCCATTTTAAAGCCCCACCAGTCTGGCCAAAGTGCTGCACACGAGCCATTTTCAGCCAGTAAATCTGCGATTTTATAGGCTTCAATACCGTGATGGAATGTACCCGCATGATAATTAAACTCTTTAGAAAGGTCGATCATCATCGCCATTTCTTCAGCTTTATAACAGTGATTGTGAATACGAACCTCACCTTCTAAAACACCACGTAGGGTATCGTATTTAATATCGCGGTGTGGAGCTTCTGGATTTTTACCCGCAGCGTAATCAGCATCGTATTTGTCCCAAGCACGCTTGTACTCTTGAGCGCCAATCCAAGCTGTGCGATAGCCTGCCATATTACCCATACGTGTCATCGGTAATTCACCTTTACGGCCATAAACGCGTTTAGGGTTTTCACCACACGCCATTTTTAAACCGTATGGTGCATCAGGAAACTTCATCCCTTGCATGGTGTGAGCCGGTACATTTTTAAGGGTAACGCCACGTCCACCAAATAAATTAGCTGAACCTGGTAAAATTTGTAACGAAGTAATACCGCCTTCACGTGCGCGATTAAAGCCTGGATCTTGTGGCCAAATTGAATGCTCAACCCATACTTCTGCTGTATTTGGGCTAGTCATTTCGTTGCCATCTTGGTGAGACTCAACCGACGGATTTGGATAAGCACCTAAATGAGAGTGAACATCAATAATACCTGGTGTTACCCATTTGCCTTGCGCATCTATAGTGGTGTCTGCGTTAGCGGTTAAATCTTTACCAACTTGCTGTACTTTACCATCAACAAGTAATACATCGGCTTCATCTAAACGCTCACCCGTGCCTGTTAATACAGTGGCATTGGTAATTAATGTGCTTGATGTAGCAACGGGTTGATAAGTACTTGGGTATGGGTTTTTATTAATGGTTACTTTTGCATCTTGCGGGCCGCTTTCTTGGCAACCAACAAGAGCCGCTGCTAAACCAACAGCTAACAATGAGGGAGCAAATTTTTGCATGTTTTTAGGTTCTCCTGTTTTTTTACTACTTTAGCGAAAGCAAACGTATAAAGCTAAAAAAACAGGTGAAAAGGCGGTTATTTAAGGTGAGTTTCTGTAATTATTTTTTTATATAATTGTTATAAAGCTTATCCAGTGCCCCTTCTGTGGTGAGCGATGGATCTTTACTAATAAAGTGTTTAACCGTTCGGGTTACAAAATCCGAATTTTGCTTATGTAATTTTGAAAAATCTTTAATTAATGTATTACCATCTTTTGCGGCGGTGACTTTATCATGACGATGCCTGTATTGGCTCAATGCCTTATTAAAATCGCCTTGATAATCCTCGACTAAAATTTTATAAAAATCACTTTTTTGTACTTTTAATACAGTAATACAATAGTTAAGCGCTTCTTTGAAGTCGGTAAATACGGTACCTTCTACATCAAACTCTTTGGTTTTTTCGCGCACCGTAATGCGCGCTTCTTCAGTGGCATAACTAAACCCTGTAAAGGCGAGTCGCTTAGCCGCTTCTTTACCGAGTTTCATGCCCGCTTGAATGCTGTGCGCAAATTCATCGCTCATGTCGCCAAGCTCGCTTTCTTCCCACATGTTGTAAACACGTAAGGGCTTGGCGTATTTATTTGATAGTTTCTTTTTAAGCTTACTAAAACGCTCATCAATGGTCATTAGGCGCTCATTGTGAAGTAATGCATGGCATTCATAACAAGCCGCAATAGCAACAAAATCAGCTTCTTCGCCTAAATCAATAATACTTTGTAGCATGTGTAATGGCGGGCAATGATCGCGCTCTGTTGCCTCACAGCCGCAATAAAAACATTGGTTAAAATGCTGTTGCTCACATGCATAAGCTTGCTGGTAGTAACTGGCTAACGTTTTATTCACAATTGCGCTCCAAAAATTTAAAATGCCACAAATTTAGGGCGCGATAATAACAGTCTGAAAAAATATTTCAGTATGAAAACGCTAAAGTGTGTCAAAAATAAATTATTTATGAACAACTTTTCATACACCTACAAAATTGCATAATTTATATACACATCTTATTACAGCTTGCCCCATTCAGTTAACAAGATTTTGGCTACATTAAGCAATACTTAAATTGCACATAAACAAAGAGGCAAATACTATGATTTCTTTCAAAGCAACTCTATATTCAACTGTATTATTGGACGCAGCAACATTAACAGCGCCTCTAATGGCAACCACTTTTGTTGCCGCTGATTCATCACCCGGTACACAAGTTTGAATGGCCGTTGCATCTAACAAGCAACTGACACTGCACAAAACAATTAAAGAGCTCCATACCAACAAGCATGTAATTGGCAAAAAATTACGCTGCAATAATTTATCAGTGAATGATTTTGTAGCGCTTTATGATTTAGACAAATCTGCACGCTTTTTCAATATTGAGGCTACCACCAACACATCAATAAGGGATTTGCCAAAGGTAAATAAACCGATGGTGGTTATTATGGCGGGATCTAAATAACCTAAATTATGACTAGGAAATCGGTTTTTAATACGTTCAATTTACGCGAATCAAACACGTTAAGCAGGGCTTAGTACCTGCTTAACGTGTATTTATTATTAAATAAGCGCTGCCAACAAACCAAACAAGCCACCAAATACCCCACCCCATACAACGAGCCAGCCTAAGTGTTCGCGGATCATAGTTTGAATTATTTCTTTTACCATTTTAGGGGTGAGTTCATCTAAGCGTTCATCCACTAATTTGAGTACTGTATTATGTAAACTTTCCGCGTTATTGCCTTGAGTAAGCATATCGCTTAGTAGCATTTTAAAATCGTCGGTGCCGCTTATTTGCACCAGTGATAATTGCATTTTTTCGATAAATTTTTCTCGCATTGGCTCTACCGCCTCTGTACCGCCAAACATTGCCAGCATGCTGCCAAATTGTGATTGCTCTATCACCACTAACAAATTATCGAAAGCGGGATTTAAATCTACCTTTTCAATTACCGATTCAAAGTCTATCGTTGGCTGCGCCTTGCTTAGAAGCTTGTCTATTTTATGCTCAGAAAAGAACTCCGTAAGTATTAAATTTCTTATAGCTACTTTAAAGCTTTCAAACTTGAGCGCAATCACCCCCGATCCATATAAAAACGGGACTTTTTCAAATAGCATATGAATAGCGAGTAAGTTTGTAACCGCACCAGAGAGTGCAAATAAGCCCACCGAAAGTACAATGGCTTGATCAAATACAAAACCAATAACAACACAACACGCTGCCAATAAGTTAGTGATAAAACTTTTATTCATTTTTATTCCATTTCAGTGATTTGTATCAGAAATTGATAGTCTTAATTTTACACCGATTAATTTGTTTATTTAATCCCTTTTTGCCATAGTTTATTTATAGGTTTAAAAGGTGAGCAATTGTTATGTGGAAAACAATCAATCAACAGATCAGTCAGGCTATCCATTACGATTTTAAACACACCCATAAACGTCAGTTGCAAAACACATCAACCGATAAGCTTTTCCATATAAGTGATGGCAAGCACAATTATTTAGTTAAAATTACGCAAAAAAATGAGCTTGATCGCTTTGAAGCACAAGCACAGGGCTTAAAACTACTCACTCAAAACAGTATATTTATGGTGCCCGACTGTATTACAACTGGCGCCAATATAGAATATGCGTTTATCGTATTAGAGTGGCTTACACTTGATGACCTTCCCCACACGCATTGGTCAACGATGGGTGAACACCTTGCCATGTTACATCAAAAACACGAGCAAGCGATGTTTGGTTTTGATACAGACAATTATTTAAGCTCTACGCCTCAACCAAATCAATGGCATAAAAAATGGGATGTATTTTTTGCAGAAGAACGTATTGGTTGGCAATTACAGCTATTAGCTGAAAAAGACATTGTGCTGGCAGACCCCGAACAACTGATAAATTTAGTAAAAGAGCAACTGCATAATCATCATGTTTTGCCCTCGTTATTACATGGCGACTTTTGGCGCGGAAACATGGGATTTGTAAATAATATTCCGACCCTATTTGACCCTGCTTGCTATTACGGTGATCGGGAGGTCGATATTGCTATGAGTGAGCTTTTTGCCCCATTACCCGATGAATTTTATAGCGCCTATAATCATCATTATCCACTCTCTCAGAACTACCAACATCGTAAGCTTATTTATCAGCTTTACCCTATTTTAAACCACGCCAATATTTATGCAGGCCATTACTTAAATCAGGCTAAAGAACACGTTGAAAAACTACTAAACTTAAATAAATGAGTAAACAAAATATAAGCACTATACTTATACTTGAACTCTAAAAAATAAATCTATTCGAGTGTTATTTTTAACGCTAATTGCATTGAATTTACTTGTAATAAGTGACTGTTGATAGCTCAATATAAGTAAATCATTTAGTCAGAGTTTAAGCTACCTAGTGTTAAGCCGTTATGTGCTATCTAGGTAAAATAACTTAATTTTTAAGGGGGTGTTATGAAAGACTTTTTATCACAACGTATCGCCTGCCCACATTGTGGACACCATATTCATTTAGACCTTGATGCCAGTATGGGCGACCAAGACTACTACGAAGAATGCAGTGCCTGCTGTAATCTAATTCATTTAAATATGCATATAGACTATGCACGTAATAAATTAGAGTTACACGTGGACAGCGATGACGAACAAATATTTTAGCTATGTTGGCGCATGTAGTTTTCGACGGTGTTTATAATAGTGTATGTTTGCTGATCAACTTCTATATTAAACTCATCACCTACAACGGCTGCACCTAAATTAGTAATATCGAGTGTTTCTGGTATTAAATGCAGCCAAAAGCCATGCTCATCAACATTGCCAACCGTTAAACTGGCGCCATTAATAGATACAAACCCTTTGTATAACACATATTTTTGCCATTTTTGTGGCAGGCTGAGCTGTATTTTATAGTTGTTTTCTAGTTTAACTATTTGCACTATTTTGGCAGTACAATGAATATGACCAGAGACTATGTGCCCACCCAGCTCAGTACCAAACGACACAGAACGCTCGTAATTGACTAAACTACCCAATTCCAGTTGTCCAAGGTTAGTAAGCTGCAAAGTTTCGTCAATAACATCAAAATGCACTTGAGCCACTACATCTTGATTACTAAGCTCTACTTTAACAACCGTTAAGCAGCAACCATTTATAGCGATGCTAGCACCTAAGTCTAAATGCTTTACGTATTGTTCATTAACAGAAACGACTAAACGTAATACACCCTGCGTATGGGTTCTAGAGACTACTGTTGCTTGAGTTTGAATAATACCGGTAAACATAAAAATCGCTTCCCTTTCTAACAAAGTGCTAGTTTAACGTATCAATCGCTAAAATAATTCACTTAAGAGCACTTTTATTCGCAACAAAAGTAAGCTTATGCAGCAATTAAATAGATTCGCTGATTGTCTACATAGATAGAGCAATCACAATAGATTACAATGCGCCCATGTTTTTCTGAATAGCTGTTTTTTATGACTTTTTGTAGTTGGGAAGCTAAACGTTTACTTTCCCTCGCCTTTCCCGTTTTTTTAGCACAAGTGACCTTAGTATTAATGTCAGTGGTTGATACCATTATGGCCGGACAAGTGAGCCCTACCGATCTTGCCGCCCTCTCAATTGCTACAGGAATATGGAACCCAATTTTATTAGCAATACAAGGTATTCTATTAGCCCTAACGGGAGTCATTGCTCAATTTGCGGGTGCTAAAGACCGCAACGGCATTAGCCATTATTTTCAGCAAGCGCTTTATTTAACGCTCCTTTTAAGTATTGCAGGTTTTTGTGCTGCCCAGCTTGCCAACACCGTTATTTTACAGCTTGATACTAGCCCGGCGATTGCGGGACTTGCTTTTGATTACATTCATTTTGTTAAATGGGGTGTATTTGGTTTTTTAATTTTTACCGTGTATAGAAATATGACCGAAGGCATGGGGATGACCAAGCCTGCGTTTTATATCAGCCTACTCGGACTTGCGGTAAATATCCCACTCAATTATATTTTTATTAAGGGCTTCTTTGGTCTGCCCGCATTTGGGGGCGCTGGCTGTGGTATTGCCACCGCACTGGTATTTACTGTAATGGCTATTGCGCAAGTTACTTATTGCCAGCTGAGTAAAAAAATAGATGCCAAAGGCCTATTAACTGGCTTTGAAAAACCCAATTTTAAAACCATAGGTATTATTACCAAACTCGGTATTCCTATTTCACTCGCTACTTTTTTTGAAGTGACCTTGTTTGCCTGTATTCCCTTGTTTATTGCGCATTTGGGTGCGGTGGCTGTGTCTGGCCATCAAATTGCAGCCAGTGTTACGGCACTATTATTTATGATGCCTCTGAGCCTCTCAATTGCCATTAGCATACGAATTGGTAATTTATTTGGGCAGAATCATTTAGATCAATTAAAAGTTGCAGTATCAACAAGTTATATTATGGCGGCTATGGTTGCGTTGTTTATCGCTTTTATTACATTTATAGGGCGTGATGTGATTAGCCAATTATATAGCGATAGCCCTGCGGTACTTGCGCTTGCTTCATCAATTATGATTTTAGCCTGTATTTACCAACTTCCTGATGCATTACAAGTTGCTGCAAACGGTATTTTACGTGGTTTAAAACACACAGCGCCGATTTCGTATATTACTTTTATTTCTTATTGGTTAATCGGCTTTAGTTTAGGCTACGTATTAGCAAGAACAGACATGATAGTGCCAGCAATGGGCCCGCATGGTTTTTGGATAGGCATTATCGTTGGCTTATCAGTTGCAGCTATACTACTGATGCTGACCGTTCATAGGCGATTTAAACGTGAACCATTTATTCTCACTTAAACAATCAATCTATACCAAACTGCCGGTTAATTGGTTATTGGCGGCATGTTGTATGGTGCTTTTGGGCTGCTCAGAGCAGCCCAGTGAGGCAAATAAAACCTATTTGTCTCGCTTGAATAATACCTTACAAACGCCTGAGCCACACACAAAGCCACTGCAACAATTAGCCTTAGTAAAGCCAGTTGAAGCGTTGCAACCTGCCATTAAAATTGGCATAACTGAACTAGCTGGTATTAGCCAATGTAAACTTAACGTTCTGATAAGCGAGCATAATAATCAATTAGGCAAAACCGCCACCGCTGCTAGCCAATTGAAGTACCAAATAGATTTTATTCAAAGCGCGCAAAACTGTTTAAACACCTTAGATAAACAAAGCAACGTTCACAGTAAAATTACAGCGGCAAAAAACCAAAAACAAACTCAACTCACTTATTATTTTAATAATGTTTTATATAGTGAACCTGAACTAAGCAGCACTTGGCAGCTAACTGGCCAAGAACTCAGCACCCAACCGGCTGGGTTTAGTGACACGGTTGAGGCGCTTAAAAAGCTAACGACCATTAAACACCAAATAGAAACTAAAGGGAGTATGGCAATAAACAGCGATGATATTTTGTCAGCGCTTGAAACGCTCAACAAATACAAATTTGACCAACAGCTTATTCAAGCTGCGCGAGAACAAATTAGCTTAAATCATACAGCAACCCAGTTTGTAAATTCATTAGTAGTAGAAGATATTTGCCCTAAAGGTAAAAACAAGCAGCAAGCTAAAATTGTCAGTAATATATTTAATAAATATTATTTAAAACAAATACAGCCTTATCAAGCACAGCTGAGCGGGTATTTAGAAACATTGCAGCCGCTTTATATGCAGCTATGGTTTAATCAAGCAGTGAGTAGCGAAGCGGTAAATGCCCTACTTGACCCAAATTCTAACAACTTACTCGCTCAGCTAAAAGCGTCAGCAAAAGAGCATGTTATCTGGTGGCAAAAATTTTATAAAACGTGCGAAATCAGTCCAATATGAATAAAAAAACGGCAAATAAACTCAAATAACATAAACATGCTTGATTCACCACTCATCACGCTATATATTAGCGACCGTTGTTAAGCAATTAACAATTCTTAAATACAGAAGTACGACTGTAGCTCAGCTGGGCGAGATTAGACCGAAGCGAAGCTTCGCAGCTGAACGAGGTGGAGGCAGGACGCCGACAGGATGAAGCTTCATGGATGAATTAAATAGTACGTAAACTCATAGTACGACTGTAGCTCAGTTGGTTAGAGCGCTACCTTGAC
>NZ_PNCN01000171.1:0-3878 GCF_005886135.1 Pseudoalteromonas sp. S4741
CTCGAACCTCGAACCTCGAGCTTATCTCATAGTAACAAACTCTTCCGACCCCGTAGGGTGTAGTGCAACCACGGCATCAAAATCAGCTTTAGTGGCG
Source organism: Pseudoalteromonas sp. S4741 (assembly GCF_005886135.1). Lineage (NCBI taxonomy): Bacteria > Pseudomonadati > Pseudomonadota > Gammaproteobacteria > Alteromonadales > Pseudoalteromonadaceae > Pseudoalteromonas > Pseudoalteromonas sp. S4741. Next base: position 98 of record NZ_PNCN01000171.1, read on the forward strand.
CCCATTTTCATAGCGACTGCAAAACCCTGAATCATTTCATCAACGGTAAAACCAATACCGTGTAAGCCCACAACTTTTTCATCATCGCCTGCACACACTAACATCATATTACAGGCTTGGCGGTGCTGAGTAACGGCGGTGTACATGGCCGCAAAGCTTGATTTATATACTTTTACATTTTCGCCGCCGTACTGAGAAATCGCTTCTTGCTCAGTTAGACCAATGGTGCCGATAGGTGGGTGGCTAAATACTACGGTTGGTACTAGGCTGTAATCCATTTTTAAATCGTTCGGCAATTCTTTATTAAATAAACGCTCCGATAGAGTACGACCCGCTTTAACAGCAACCGGTGTAAGCTCAATACCATTTTCGATAATATCACCCACAGCGTATACATTTTCAGCTGTGGTGTTTTGGTATTCATCTACTTTTACATAACCGCTTTCGTTTACTTCTACGCCTGCTGCAGCAAGGTTAATTTTATCGGTTGTTGGCGTGCGGCCTATAGCCCAAATAACCTGATCAACATTTTCGCTGTAACCATTCTCAAAATGAATCGTTAAGCTGCCATCAGCCTCTTTTACCACTTCTTTTGGTGAACACTCAGTGTGCAGTGTTGGGCCTTCTTTTGCCATAATATCAACCAGTGTGTCGATAATGTATGGGTCAAAGGTACGCAGTGGCTTGCTCTTACGAACAAATAAGTGAGTTTGTGTACCTAAGCTGTGCAGTACACCGGCAATTTCTACGGCAATATAACCGGCACCAACAACAGCAACACGTTTAGGTTGTTCGTTCAGCTCAAAAAAGCCGTTTGAATCAATACCGTGTTCAGCACCTGGAATGTTAGGAATAGTAGGGCGTCCGCCTACGGCAACTAAAATGTGATCAGCAGTGTAATGCTCACCATTTACTTCAACGGTTTTACTATCCACAAATTTTGCAAAGCCTTTGATCACAGTTACGCCATTTTTAGCTAAACCATTATCATAGCCTTTGTGAATGCGGCCAATATAGGCTTCACGGCTCTCTACTAACTTTGACCAGTCAAAGCCTTTAACTTCAACATCAAAACCGTAATCAGGAGCATAAAGATTAATTGCTTCAGCAACTTGAGCACCATGCCACATTACTTTTTTAGGAACACACCCTACGTTTACACAGGTGCCACCCATGTGTTTAGCTTCAATTAATGCTACTTTTGCGCCACGCATTGCTGCACGGTTAGCTGATGCAATACCACCACTACCGCCACCAATTGCAATGTAATCAAAATGCTGAGCCATGTTTAATCCTCTAAATGTGTTTAACAATGTTTTACCGATAATATCATATGCGATGAACAAGTCACTTGTTCGGGGCTGCTAAAATCTATCAAACATCCTTTATCAAACGAAAGATATGCTATTTCAGATCAAGCGGCTAGGTGAACATTTACAGATACACACTCGTTAATTAGTAAAGCAGGTTTGCCCTTGTATTTACGTATTTTGCCCCAACTTCATTTTTATATTTGCATAAACTGAGAATGACTATGAGCAATGCACAAACAAATCCCCTTATTGGGCTTGAAGGACTTCCTCCTTTTTCAAAAATAAAGCCTGAACATGTAGTACCGGCATTAAAAAAAGGTATTGAGCACTGTCGCAGTGAGATTGAAAGCGTACTAGCAAAGCAATCTTTCACCTGGAATGATTTAGTACTACCGCTTGAAGAAGCCGACGATAAACTATCGCGATTATTTTCACCGGTATCACATTTAAATTCAGTAATGAACAACGATGAACTGCGCGAAGCTTACGAGCAATGTTTGCCGCTTATTTCTGAATATTCTACTTTTGTTGGCCAACACCAAGGTTTATATGAGGCTTACAGCGCGCTTTATAACAGTGATGAATTTAAAACACTCACTACCGCCCAGCAAAAAACCATTACCAACGCATTGCGCGACTTTAAGCTTTCAGGCATTGCATTAAATCCTGAGCAGCAAAAACGCTACGGTGAAATTAGTGCGCGTTTATCAGAGCTTGCTTCAAAATTTGGTAATAATGTGATGGATGCCACGCTTGCATGGCATAAGCATATTACCGATGAAAGCCAACTAGCGGGTTTACCAGAATCAGCACTGGCATTAGCGGCCGATACGGCAAAAAGTAAAGACTTAGAAGGCTGGGTATTCACTCTCGATTTCCCTTCTTACTTACCTATAATGACTTACGCAGACGACCGTGAACTTCGCAAAGAAACATACACCGCGTTTTCTACTCGTGCATCCGATCAAGGGCCAAATGCGGGTGAGTTCGATAACTCAGCGATAATGAGTGAAGAACTGGCACTGCGTCATGAGTTAGCACAATTACTAGGCTTTAATAATTACGCCGAAAAATCGTTAGCTACAAAAATGGCAGAATCACCTGCGCAGGTATTTTCATTTTTAGAAGATTTAGCCGCTAAATCTAAGCCACAAGCAGAGCAAGAGCTTAAAGAGTTGCAACAATATGCAGAGCAACAGCACGGTATTAGTGAACTACAGGCGTGGGATTTTGGTTATTACAGTGAAAAACTAAAGCAAGAAAAGTACGCGATTTCAGATGAAGTTCTTCGCCCATACTTCCCAGCAAATAAAGTACTAAGTGGCTTATTTGAAACGGTTAATCGCCTATTTGGTATTACTGTAAATGAAGTTGCTGATTTTGATAGCTACCATAAAGATGTACGTTTTTTTGAAATTTACGATAGCAATAACACTTTACGTGGTCGTTTTTACTTAGATTTGTATACGCGCGATCACAAGCGTGGTGGTGCGTGGATGGATGACTGTATGGGTCGTAAAGTGCGCGCTAATGGTGAACTTCAAACACCAGTTGCTTACCTAGTGTGTAATTTTAATAAAGCGATTGGCGATAAGCCTGCTTTGTTTACCCATAATGAAGTAACCACACTGTTTCATGAGTTTGGTCACGGCATTCATCATATGCTTACCCAAGTGGATGCAGCCCCCGTTGCTGGTATTAATGGTGTAGCATGGGATGCCGTTGAATTGCCAAGTCAGTTTTTAGAAAACTGGTGTTACGAAGAAGAAGCGCTTAGCTTTATCTCAGGTCACTTCGAAACCGGTGAGCCACTACCAAAAGAGTTGCTTGATAAACTACTTGCGGCTAAAAATTATAACTCAGGTATGCAAATGTTAAGACAACTTGAGTTCTCGTTATTTGATTTTAAAATCCACCACGATTACGTGGCAGACAAACCATGTAACATTCAAGCTGTGTTTGATGATGTACGCAGTCGTACCTCAGTCATTAAGCCGCCAGCGTTTAATCGTTTTCAGCATGGCTTTAGTCATATTTTTGCGGGCGGTTATAGTGCAGGTTATTACTCGTACAAATGGGCTGAAGTACTTTCGGCAGACGCCTATTCTAAATTTGAAGAAGAGGGGATTTTTAATCCACAAACAGGCCAAGCGTTTATGCAGCACATTCTTGAAAAAGGCGGCAGTGAAGAGCCAATGGCACTGTTTAAAAACTTCCGTGGTCGTGAGCCAAGTGTAGACGCACTACTACGCCACAGTGGCATTGCCGCTTAGGGTCTGTTGACCTTTGCGGATTAAAATATAATTACAAAAGCGCCCCAGTGGCGCTTTTTTATTGCCTAATACACAGTGTTGTTAAAGAATATTTTGAGTGAACTACCCATCGACGCCGCTTCGCGTCGAACAATGGGTTTTCTCGGAAAATTTCGATAAAGACACAACAGACATTCCGGTAATGTATTTATCATC
>NZ_PNCN01000172.1:0-13779 GCF_005886135.1 Pseudoalteromonas sp. S4741
TGCAAATTCAACCTTGAAAGATCAACAGACCCTAGTTAAAAATGTTATAAAAACAGCCTGTTTTTACGATAAATGTAAATAATAGTAAAACTTAATAATATTGATTCTCATTCGTTAACATGTTTAAATTACGCCAATTTTAGTAGTTGAACTATTTTTAGGGTAATCAATGTCACATAAATTTTTAGTTTCTTCGTTAACTGCAGCCGTAGCGCTGTCTTTGAGTGCAACAGCAATGGCCAAAGATGCCGGCGGCGTTGAACGCAATTTTGAACAAATTACCGTTATTGGTTCACAAGCAGCAATTAACGATATTCCAGGATCGGCTACATTTATCTCTGATGAAGAATTGCAAAAATTCGAATTTACCGATATTTCTCGCGTATTAGCATCTGTACCAGGTGTATACGTTCAAGAAGAAGATGGCTATGGTCTGCGTCCTAACATTGGTATGCGTGGCACAGGTACTGGCCGTAACGATAAAATTTCAGTAATGGAAGACGGTGTACTTGTTGCACCGGCTCCTTACTCTGCACCATCGGCTTATTACTTCCCGACTATGGGTCGTATGGAATCTATTGAAGTATTAAAAGGTGCTGCCTCAGTTAAATATGGCCCGCGCACTACCGGTGGTGTATTAAATTTACTTTCTCGCAGCTTACCAACTGAAGCAAATAGCTCTATGGGTATGGTTGACGCGGCACTTGGTAGCGATGGTTACTACAAAGGTCACGCTTACTTCGCAAAAGAAAAAAACAACACTGCAGGCTTAATTGAAGTGTTTTCTTACGGCGCTGATGGTTTTAAAGAATTACCAGTAGGCGATGACAACACTGGTTTTGAAAAAAACGACGTACTGGTAAAGTTTGGCCATACCTTTGGTGAAAACGATGCGCATAACATTGAGTTCAAAGTAAAGTACTCTGAAGAAACATCAGACGAAACCTACATGGGTTTAACCGATGCTGATTACCAACAAAACCCTAACCGTCGTTATGCGGCATCACAAAATGATGAAATGAACACTCGCCATAATGCATACCAAGTAAACTATGCATACCGCTTTGGTGAAGGTTATGAAGTTTTAGCAACCGCTTACTTAAACGACTTTCACCGTAACTGGTACAAAGCAAGTAGTGTTGGTTCAAGCACACTTGAGCAATACAGCGAGTTTGAAGCAAACCCAACGGCTGCCGGTATTGAAAACATCGGTGTTAAAGCTAATAACCGTGACTACCAAGCCAAAGGTGTGCAGTCTGAATTACACATTCCAGCGGGCGATCACTACATTACGGTTGGCGTACGTTACCACGAAGACGAAATGGATCGTTTCCAGTGGGAAGACAAATACACGCTTAATCAAGATTTAAGCATGACTCTTACCTCACAAGGCGCTCCAGGCTCTAACAGCAACCGTTTAGACAGTGCAAAAGCAAGCACGCTATTTATTCAAGACGAATGGACAATGGATGCATTAGTAGTGAGTGCTGGCCTTCGTTATGAAGACATAACTATTACCCGTGAAGAGTGGGCTAAGTCAGATCCAACCCGTAGCCTAGGCTTAACAAAAGATATCTCTAACGATACTGAAATTTTAGTACCGTCTTTAGGTGCTACTTACACACTTAACGACAATGTTACGTTACTTGCTGGTATTCAAAAAGGTTACGCCCCTGCAGCACCGGGTAATGCCGACCAAGACGAAGAAGAAAGCGTCAACATCGAGTTTGGCTCTCGTTTTAATGCAAACGGTTTTAACGGTGAAGTAATTGCGTTTTACTCTGATTACGACAACATGCATGGTAACTGTACGGCATCAGTAGGTTGTAATGACGATAACATTGGCGACCAATACAACTACGGTGAAGTAGAAGTATCGGGCTTTGAATTTAGCGCAGGTCGTACGTTTAATACCGCATCGGTTGCGTTCCCAGTAAAATTAACTTACACCTACACAGATTCAGAATTTAAAAACACGTTTAATTCAGAAATTTGGGGCTCTGTAGAAAAAGGTGATGCGATGCCTTACGTACCAGAGAACCAGGTTGCTTTATCGTTTGGCGCAGAAGTGAATAACTTTGTGGTAAATAGCCAAATACGTTACGTGTCTGATGCACATGCTGATTTAACTAACTCAGGCTTAAATGCGATTGATAGCCGTGTTGTATGGGATTTAGCTGCTAAGTACTTAATCGACGAAAACCAAAAAGTATACCTAAGCGTAGATAACTTATTTGATAAAACCTACATTGCTAACCGTGCAAATGGCGGTATTCAACCTGGTAAACCACGTTCAGTACAAATGGGCTACTCTTACAGTTTTTAATAAAGTGCTAACTTAAAAGTACAAAAAAGCCGAGGTTGATTAAATCAATCTCGGCTTTTTAATACCTATAATGCCTATGTAATTAATAGGCTTAATTTGTTTCTGCGCGCTGGCGTAATACTTCAAATAAACAAATACCGGTTGCAACCGATACATTTAAACTTGAAACCGTGCCCGCCATTGGAATTTTAACGAGTACATCACAGTGCTCACGGGTTAAACGGCGCATACCCTCGCCTTCAGCTCCCATCACAATCGCTATTGGGCCTGTTAAGCTGGCATCAAATACGTGTGTGTCGGTTTCACCGGCTGTGCCTACAACCCATACACCTGCGTCTTTTATTTCACGTAATGTACGTGCAAGGTTAGTTACCTGAATAAGCGGTACCGTTTCTGCTGCGCCACAGGCCACTTTACGTGCCGTGCCATTAAGCTTTGCTGACTTGTCTTTAGGAACTATCACGGCATGAACACCGGCAGCATCAGCGCTACGTAAGCAGGCACCTAAATTATGCGGATCGGTAATGCCATCAAGTACCAGTAAAAACGGGGTGTCTTCGCGTTCAATGATCTCATCAAGATCTTTTTCGTTAAACACACGTGCCGCTTTCACGTTGGCGATAATGCCTTGATGTTGTTCATCTTTCGCTTTGTTATCAAGCGCTTTTCGTTGCATAAACTGTACTGAAATACCAAACTGACGCGCTTGCTCAATCACCGGCGATAAGCGCTTATCATCACGTCCTTTAAGGGCGTATATTTCTATAAAACGCTCTGGCTCTTTTGCCAAAATTGCTTCAACAGAGTGAAAGCCAAAAATTAATTCATTACTCACGAATTGTTTGCTCCTGGGCTACTACGTTTACGGGCATTTTTACCTGGTCTTTTAGGCTTTTTGACCGCTTTCTTTTTGGTTTTTTTCTTAGCGGTGGTGTCATCCGCTTTTACTTTTGATTTGCTCGCTGATTTACCTTTTGCAGCAGGCTTTTTACTCGTCTTTGGCTTTTTGTTATCACTTGCTGACTTTTTACCCGGGATTTTACCGGCTTTAAGTTGCGAGCGAACACTGGCTGGAGCATTTTTTTTAGGTGCACGACGACGCGCATAACGATCTTGGGCAACATCGCCTTTTAGCGTTAAGTTTATACGACGATCATCTAAGCTTACCGAGGCAACTTGTACAGTCACTTTGTCGCCTAAACGATAAACCGTATGTGTGTGTTCACCCACCAAGCAATGTTTAGCTGCATCATGCTGGAAATATTCATCACCTAAATTGGTAACATGAATTAATCCATCAATTTGTAAGTCATCTAAACGAATAAATAAACCAAAGTTAGTAACCGATGAAATAACCCCGTTAAACTCCATACCTACATGATCTTGCATGTATTCACATTTTAACCAATCGGCTACTTCACGGGTGGCATCGTCTGCGCGGCGCTCAGTAGTAGAACACTGCTCACCAAGTTTATCGACTTCATCATCGCTATAAGCGTATTCACCAGAGGTTTGCTGTCCTTGTGCTTTTAATACTGCTTTAATTGCACGATGCACCACTAAATCGGGGTAACGGCGAATTGGCGAGGTAAAGTGCGCATAAGCCGATAATGCTAAACCAAAGTGACCTATGTTATCTGGCTGATAAACCGCTTGTTTCATTGAGCGCAGCAGCATAGTTTGAATAAGCTCAGCTTCAGGACGATCCCCTAAACGAGCCAATACATGAGTAATTTCTTTCGGCGTTGGTTCATCACTTAGCGTGCTTTCAATCCCCAGCTCAGTTAAAAACTGAGTAAAGTTACCCAGTTTTTCGCTATCAGGTTCATCATGCACCCTAAATAGGGCACTTGCTTCGTGTTTTTCAAGTAACTTAGCCGCCGAAACATTGGCTAAAATCATACATTCTTCAATCAGCTTGTGCGCATCGTTACGAATAACTGGCACAATTGATTCTATTTTACGCTGTGCATTAAATACAAAACGGGTTTCGAGTGTTTCAAACTCAATGGCACCACGCTCTTGGCGCGCCGCTTTTAATGCCATGTACATTTGCTGCAAATCAGTTAAATGCGGCACTACAGCTGCGTATTCTTTACGTAGCTTTTCATCGTTTTGTAAAATGGCATTTACTTTGGTGTAAGTTAAACGTGCATGTGAGTTCATCACCGCTTCGTAAAACTTATAACCTGAGAGCTTACCCTCTTGCGATACGGTCATTTCTGCCACCATACACAAGCGATCAACCTCTGGGTTTAGCGAACACAAACCGTTAGATAATACTTTTGGTAGCATTGGAATAACTTGCTCAGGGAAATACACTGAGTTACCGCGCTCTATCGCTTCTTTGTTAAGCGGCGTGTTCATACCTACATAATGTGATACATCGGCAATGGCTACCCATAAGCGCCAGCCACCCGACTTTTTAGGCTCACAGTATACGGCATCATCAAAATCACGAGCGTCTTCGCCATCTATGGTCACAAGCGGTAAGCCGCGTAAATCAACTCGACCTTGTTTATCGGCTTCTTCAACAAATTCACCTAAGTGGGCAACTTGTTGTTCAACCTCTTCAGGCCATACGTGTGGAATATCGTGATTACGTAGCGCAACTTCAATTTCCATACCCGGCGCTAAATGCTCGCCCAGTACGTCGATAACTTTACCTACCGCATTCATATTGCGACTTGGATTTTGGGTTATTTGCACTTGCACCATTTGGTTATGGCGCGCGCCTTTTTCGTTACCCGGTAGAATAATAATGTCTTGGGTAATGCGCGGATCTTCAGCCACAACAACGGCAATACCATGCTCAACAAAATAACGCCCTACAATAGGTGCGCGCTCGTTAGTGAGTACTTTGATGATGCGTGCGTCGCATTTTGAGCCTGAGCCGCGTTTAGTGCCTTTGGCAAGAACGATGTCACCGTGTAGCACCATATTCATTTGATGCTTGGCAATAAACCAATCTTTGCTCTCGCCTTCAACTTCTAAAAAGCCAAAACCGTCTCTGTGACCGACTACTTTGCCTTTGGTTAAACCGGCTTCGTCAATCAGGGCATAACATTTAAATTTATTAAAATACAGCTGCCCATCACGCTCCATGGCGCGAAGTCGGCGCTTAAATGCTATTTGTCGTTCTTCATCGTTGACCGCGAGTTCTTCACATAGTTGTGCGTAGCTAGCAGGTTTGGAACGCTCTTGCAGGTGAGTAAGTATAAACTCACGACTAGGGACTGGGTTTTCGTACTTTTCTTGTTCTCGACTGAGATTTGGATCTTGGTTTGACATTCACTATCTTGTTAGTTGGTTATGTAAGTATTTTAACTCATATACTCGCAATGAGACAGGTAAAAGCCATTAAACTTTTAATAAAGCGTTATTACCTTTTGCATTTTGTAGCAATGTAGCTAAATAACACTTAACACCTACTTAATTAATGCACATGAAAGTGAGTAAATTAACTGTAGTTAATTTACTCACTTTTATAAAAACAGCTTACTTTTGCTGTAGTTTCTTCCACAATAGCGCGCTGATGTTTTCAATAAAAGCCGCATCTTGTGCAGCCATAACATCGAGTATTGGTTTGTTCATTTGGCTTTTATTTTGAGAGTATATCCAGCGATTTTTATTAAAGCTTTGCGCAAACTCTAACACACCCGTTTGCAAGGCTTGCTCATCAGCAAAGGTGGCCTCTACTACGTTATGTTGTAATAATTTTTGCGCATCAACACGCTCACCGGTCATGGCTAAACGATTAAAAAACTGCTGATTTATGGCTTTATTAATAATAGGAAACATAGACGGTACAAACGGCACTAATACATCGACTTCGGGGAAACAAAAGAAGCCTTTGTCTGATTTCATAAATCTAAAATCACAGGCACATGCCAACACCGAACCATTACCATAAGTGTGGCCGTTTAGCGCGGCAATAATAGGCATAGGAAAAGTAACGATACGTTTAAACAAGGCGCCTATCGAGTTCATGAAATCGGCAATTATTTGTGGTGTGTTGTCAGGGTTGGCCATCCACTGTAGATCAATGCCTAACGACCAACTTTTATCGCTACTTGAGGTTAGCACCACCGCTTTAAAATGCTCGTTAGCCTCAATCGTATCTAGGTGTTGATTAAACTCGTTTATAAAGGTTGGATTATGGCGGTTTTCTGCTGTATTCATAGTAAGGATAGCCGTGCTTCCTTGCGTGGTAATTTCTATTAATGCTGTCATTAGACCCTCATTTAGTGCTTTTAGCTGCGCTTTAAGCACTTTTCATTACTTTTATAATTGTGAACTACCCATCGACGCCGCTTCGCGTCGAACAATGGTTTTTCTCGGAAAATTTCGATAAATACAAATAACATAAAAATGCATACGAACATAAAACAATCGACATAAGTGATAGTAAAACTTAGTGTTTCTAAAAAATCGCTAATGCTTAAGCTTGTTAAAATTAAAGAATTCATAACACCCTCCACTATAAGTAAGGTAACTATGCCAGTGGGTAAATAGATAATAGTGTGAAGTGTCATTAACTTGGCTGACATTTGTCATGAAATAGAAAAATTCATCTTCTGAGTGTAAAAGCAATGCTAATATAGCCAAAAAAAGTGACCAGGAAATTTAATGCAGTCCCAACAACAAAGCTTAATTTACTTACACATTGCCGTACTTTTATTTGGCGGCACCGCCTTATTCGCAAAGCTAATTGGTTTGAGTGCATTAGATATTACCGCTTATCGTGCGGCTATCGCTGGGCTGGCAATTTGTGTGCTACTGTCTTTGCAAAAAAAACCAATTAAGCTGCATCGCGCTAAAGATTATGTGATTGCCATTTTATTAGGCATTGCCGTAGGTATTCACTGGGTAACCTATTTTGCAGGCATGCAATTGGCGGGAATTACCGTGGGCATGTTAGCCTTTTTTACCTATCCCGTGATCACGGTATTTTTAGAGCCCCTATTTAATAAAAGTAAGCCCAAAACAAAAGATATAATAAGTGCTGTGGTGGTGATTTTTGGCATTTATTTATTGATCCCTAACGTTAATTTAGGCGATGACATCACTTTAGGTGTTTTGACGGGCGTGGTATCAGCATTATTTTTTGCTCTTCGTAATATTACTCACAAACGCTACTTTAGCGAGTATGGTGGACCGCAAACCATGTTTTACCAAACCTTAGTCGCAAGCCTGATGCTATGTGCTTTTATTGAAGTGCCCATAACAGAAATTAATGATACTGATTTAATATTGCTGCTTATTGCCGGTGTGGTGTTTACTGCGATGCCGCATTCGTTATTTGCAGCGAGTTTAAAACATTTATCAGCAGCAACCGCTGGATTGATTTCTTGCTTACAACCTCTTTATGGCACAATACTGGCTATAATTATTCTGCACGAACGCCCTTCAGTGATGACCCTGATTGGTGGCGCACTGATTGTTAGTGCTGCGTGCTTTGAAACTTGGTCAATTTCACGGAAAAAGCAGCCATGAAAATATTTGCACATAGAGGCGCAAGCACACACTTCCCCGAAAATACGCAAAGCGCCATTTTAGCGGCGTTAAAAGCGAATGTAGATGGCATTGAGGTTGATGTACAAAGCGCGCTTGATGATTACGTTATTATTCATGATACCTACCTCGATAGAACCACTAATGGCAAAGGCAAAGTGTGCGACTTTAGTGCCCAGCAAATTAAACAGTTTGATGCCGGAAATGGCGAACAAATCCCTACTTTGCAGCAATTAATAAACTGGAATAATAACCAAACCTTACTCAATTTAGAGCTAAAACATACCTTTGAACTTGAAAAGTTTGTAACCGTGCTTGAAAGTAACATTGCGAACAAAAAAATAACCGCAGACAATATTTTAGTTTCATCATTTAATCATCATCAACTACACTGGCTAAAGAGCCGTTTACCGTGGCTTAAAATTGGCGCACTTACTGCATCAATTCCATTGCAGTATGCAAAGTTTGCACAAGACTTACAGGCCTATAGCATTCACATTGACAAAAACTTTATGAACAAACCGTTTGTTGACGATGCCAAAATGCGCGGTTTACAAGTATTTGCTTACACCGTAGATGAAGTCGAAGATATTAAACTGATGCTTGCCTGTGGTGTTGATGGTATTTTTACTAACGACCCTGAACGAACTAAGCATTATTTAGCGCAATTAAATGAATTATAACTAATTATTTAATTGCCATTTATGCTATAAAAACAATAATTTAGTAGGCCACTATTTAATGAGTAGCTACATGCGTATTTATAATTTTTTAGAACAAACACTGTTTTATACTTTAACCCGAAAAATAGTTGGGAATTTAAGTTTTGTTTTTTTATTTCAAGCCATTACTTTGTTTTGGTTGCACAGTAGCTTAACCGAAAACCAGCAAAGCACTGGCTTATTTTGGGTACTTGCGCTACTTATTATTGCAGGCTTTATTTTTACTATTTTTTATATGCGCTTTTTAATTGTGCGCCCGGTAAAAGCAATGCGCGATACGCTCATTAATATTAATCAACAAGATGCGAATTTAGCAGCCAAATTACCCCATTTCACGTTTGATGAATTTAGAGACTTAAGTGAGCAATACAATCAATTTACTACCCATTTAAATAGTTTATTAAGCACGACCTATACCAGCGCCCAAGAGAGTGTGCAGAGTAACAGCCAAGTAACACAATCAATGCAACACACTGAACAATTGAGTGAGCAGCAAATTAATTTAAGCCACACCATTATTAATGCCAGTAACCAAATTACCCAAAGCCTGCAGGCTATAGTAAGCAACACTGATAACGTACATCAGGTCAATAATGAACACCTTAATTTTGTAAAGCTCTCTGCTTGTGAGCTATCAAAACTAGTTGAGCAGGTAAGGCTTATTAATGAAATGCTGGGTAGTTTTTCTAAAACGATTGCGGGCTTGAAAGAGAACAGCGAAAACATTCGCAGTATTTTAAAAATGGTTGAAGAGTTTTCGGATCAAACTAACTTATTAGCACTTAATGCAGCCATAGAAGCAGCACGCGCTGGTGAAGCGGGGCGAGGTTTTGCCGTGGTTGCCGATGAAGTTCGTACCCTATCGGTTAAAGTAAGCGACGCAACACGCCAAATTAGTGATTTTATTACCCAAATGAATGAGCTCGTTAATGAAACGAATAAAGAGTCAGAGCAATTAATAAACCATTCAAATAATGCGCAAACATCAATTAACACCACCTCTGATGGGTTTGGTAAAATGCTCAATGAGTTTGAACATAATCAACAACAATTGCAGCAAATAGCCAATGCCGTACACTTACTCGAAGATACCCAAAACCAAACGCATGAATCGGTTGAGCAAATTGTGGCGCTAGGCGAACAAGCCAAGCAACAAATAGATACAGCACTGCATGATTCTGAACAATCACAAAAGCTAAGCCAACAAACCCAACAACAGTTAAAACGCTTTGTAGATTAGGCAATAACAATTTCACCCAAGCCGCGATTATGCTAAATTAAGCGGCTTGTCATTTAACTGTGTGAAGTATGTGAGCGACGTAAAACCAAACTATGAACAGCTAGCCCAGCAAATAAAATTATGGGGCCAACAACTTGGCTTTAGTGAAGTGGGCATTACTGACATTGATTTAACTAAGCATGAAGCACAGCTTCAGCGCTGGCTTGATGCAGGGTATCATGGTTCAATGGATTACATGGCTGCACATGGAATGAAACGCGCCCGCCCTAGCGAGCTAGTCCCTGGCACGCAACGAGTTATTTCAGTAAAAATGAATTACCTGCCGCCAGATTCAGGCTTTGCCAAAAACCTTAAAAATACCGAGAAAGCCTATATCAGCCGCTATGCGCTTGGCCGTGACTATCATAAGTTAATGCGTAATCGGCTCAAGCAATTAGGTAAAAAAATTGAACAGCAGGTAGGTGACTATGGCTTTAGGCCTTTTGTTGATTCAGCCCCTATACTTGAACGTCAACTCGCTGAAAAAGCGGGATTAGGCTGGCGCGGAAAGCATTCTTTACTGATAAATAAAGAGGCGGGCTCTTGGTTTTTTTTAGGCGAGTTATTTGTAGATTTACCACTGCCTATTGATGATGAAAACACGTTCGAAGGTTGTGGTAAATGTGTTGCCTGCATAACCCTTTGCCCTACCGGCGCTATTGTAGAACCTTATGTGGTAGATGCACGTAAATGCATATCGTATTTAACCATAGAGCATCAAGGGGCTATTCCAGAGCAATACCGAACCTTAATGGGTAACCGCATTTATGGTTGCGATGATTGCCAGTTAGTGTGCCCATGGAATCGCTATGGACAAATTACCGACGAGCAAGACTTCCACCCCCGTACGCAATTAAAAAATAAAGACTTACTCGCGTTATTTGCCTGGGATGAAACTACCTTTTTAACAAATACCGAGGGCAGCCCTATTCGGCGCATTGGCCATGAGCGTTGGTTACGAAATATAGCGGTTGGCTTAGGCAACGCAGATTTTAGCCCAGCGATTATTCATGCACTTGAAGATAAACGCAAAACGGTTAGTGACATGGTGAATGAGCACATAGAATGGGCACTTACCCAGCAACATGATAAACAAAGACAAAAGCTGCGCAAAACAGCACGGCTAATACGGATTGTTGAAAAAGGCCTACCCAGAGACGCGTAAGCCTATTGCCTAAAAGAACGCGACATAATGTCGCTGATACAAGCTATCTACCTAATCGTAGCAAGAAATTTACCCCGCGCCTCGCAGCCCGTAACCCGCACCTTTAAGCTTTGTCTGTAATCACTCTCTTTACGAGCTCTTTGCCCTCTTTGTGCATAATTTACTAATATCTGATTTAACACAGAGAAGAAAATGAGGAGTAAATGAGAAGCCACAATTAAAGTATAGATCCGAGATGGAGGTGGACAAAGATCATATACACATATTGCTAACGATTTCTCCAAATATCAGCGTTGCGAGTTACGTTAGGAGAATTAAACAATCTACAACGCAAAGTCTATGGTCGAGATTTAAATGGTTTAAAAAGCAATTCTGGGTTAAAAAGACAGTTTGGTCTGACGGATATTTTGTTTGCTCTGTTGGAAATGCGGCTGCTGATACAATTCGAAAATACATTCAAGAGCAGGGCTAACTATTCCGATTCATCCCATCGACGCCGCTTCGCGTCGAACAATGGGTTTTCTCGGAAAATTTCGATAAAAAAATGATTGAGAAGTCGCTTTCTCAACAACTATCGATACAACATCGGTTGGCAGCCAATTAGTTCTAATAACACTTTTAAGCGCATAGCAATCATGCTACTGCTATCAATAATAAGTATTTTTCTCGCCATTTAGACACACTTTAAAGAGTTAATTAAACACCTTTTCAGCATAGTCTAGAATTTTTGGTTTAGCATAATCACCTACGTAAAAGTGAATTTTGCTTCCTTTTGTTATGGTACTAGGTTAAATGCTTACCAAAAATAGTTAGGCTGTACAGCTGATTGTCCATTCTTGCTACGTTAGGCAGCTCTCCCCATACTGCAAAATCAAAATGCTTAAATAATTTAATGCTCGGTTCGTTGTGACTAAAAATAAACCCAAGTAATACTTCGATATTAAGCTGCTTGGCTTGTTGTTGTGCAAATTGCATCAGCTTTTTACCCAACCCTTTTCCTTGGGCTGCTGCCGTAATGTAAATGCTTAACTCAACGGTGCCATCGTAAGCTGGGCGGCCATAAAACGATTTATAACTAAGCCACGCTAATACTTGGTTGTTCTCACAGTAAACAAAAATAGGCCGTTGAGCAGTATGGCTATCAAACCAAGGTTGTTTATCAGCGACGGTCACCTCTTCGGTATCGGCGGTGACCATTCGACTAGGGATAGTTTCATTGTAAATAGCAACAATGGCAGTTAAATCATCAGGTTTTGCTAAACGTATAGTCATAGAAAATAAAGTAAAATTGATCAAATTAGCCTATAGTAGCGTATGATAAGTTACATAAGTACTCTAATAACGCACTTAAGGTAATAGCATGATAAAAAAAATAATACTTGGTTTAACCCTCGCGTTAAGTTATGTTTCGCTAAATACATATGCCGCAGACTTGCCCACCCCTTCATTAGATGCAAACACCTGCAATGACTTCACGAATGTTTCACTTAGAAAGTTGCGCTCAACTGAAACCATTAACTTATGTGATTTTAAGAACCAGCCTCTTTTAATTGTTAACACTGCGAGTAACTGCGGTTTTACGCCGCAATTTGAAGGTTTAGAAGCACTTTATAATAAATACAAAGACGAAGGCTTGGTGGTATTAGGCTTTCCATCAGATGATTTTTTTCAAGAAGAGAACGATGAAAAAGATACCGCAAAAGTGTGTTATGTAAATTATGGTGTTACCTTCCCTATGCTGGCCACCAGCGCAGTACGTGGTAGTGACGCAAACCCTATTTTTAAGCATTTAAACGCTCAAACCAGTTCACCAAACTGGAACTTTTATAAATACGTGGTATCGGCCGATCGCAAAACGATTACGCGCTTTAACAGCCGCGTAGCACCGGATTCAGCAAAACTAGAAAGCGCAATCAAAAGTGCATTTTAACTTTGTGTTTTCAGTTTAACCTTACTAAGATGTTGCTATCAAATTTAAAAAACTAAACTTACAGGTAGGAGAACTTATGGCAGTTGCAAGTGCAAGGCACATACTCGTAGACAGTGAAGCACAATGTTTAGACCTTAAAGATAAAATTGAGCAAGGTGAAGACTTTGCAGAACTCGCTAAACTGCACTCTAATTGTCCATCAGGTCAAGATGGTGGTGCATTAGGTGAGTTTGGCCCAGGTATGATGGTGCCTGAATTTGATAAGGTGGTATTTTCAGCGCCCCTAAATCAAGTACAAGGCCCTGTACAAACACAGTTTGGTTACCATTTATTAGAAGTAACCAGCCGCTCAGAGTAAGTAAATCGATTTATTAATAAAGCCGCATCAGCGGCTTTTTATTTATGTGGAGTTGGCAAAAGCCCCATTATGCAACTATTTGGCTCTATTCCTTCCCCTTATGTTCGCCGTATTAGAATCTGGGCAGAACAAAACAATTGTGCGCTTGAATTTATTAATCTAGATATTTTTTCTAAAGGCGATCGGCCGTTGGTAGTCACAAAAAATCCAGCAGCCAAAATCCCTATATTGGTCGATGACACGCTTACCCTAAGTGATTCAAATACCATACTGCGTTATTTACTTGAAAAAACCAAGCACCCCCCACTTACATGGCCTCAAGAGCACTTTTTAATTAGGGCCTGTTGATCTTTCAAGGTTAAATTTACAGCAGTCTGTTTGGTATTTGGGCAAGGCAGAGCCTATGTGGTATGGTTATTCCCCATAAATAGGCGATAACGTAGCATTAATGCCAAACAGGCGCTGCCCGAAGGGTTCTGCCTAGG
>NZ_PNCN01000173.1:0-447 GCF_005886135.1 Pseudoalteromonas sp. S4741
CGCTGGCGTTTAGAGAAATAAAGCAGGGATTGAATCATAGCAAACACACGTTACGTAGTAAGAAACCAGACATGGTACGTCAAGAGTTATGGGGGTTATTAGGTAGTGTTTAGAAATCTGTGTCATTTCAGTAATATTAAGAAAACAGGAGTGACACATGACTCAATCTTTCGACTTCAACAAAGCATTAGCTGAACTTCAATCTGGTAAAGGGTTAACTGGTGAAGATGGTGTTTTAACACCGCTAATTAAACAATTAACTGAAGCTGCACTCAGAGCAGAGCTAGAGCAGCATCTAGAATCTGATCTGCAACCAAACCGTAAGAACGGCACTAGCAAGAAAACCGTTAAATCATCTGTAGGTCAATTTGAACTTGAAACACCAAGAGACCGCGCTGGCTCCTTTGAACCGCAACTCGTTAAGAAAATCCACACTATGTTAACGCC
>NZ_PNCN01000174.1:0-3324 GCF_005886135.1 Pseudoalteromonas sp. S4741
GTAAAAGAAATTAAAGTAAATACTGGTGACAAAGTGAAAACGGGTTCATTAGTATTTGTTTTTGAAGTGTCAGGTGGTGATAACGAAACTGCACCTGCAAGTGATTCAAAAACGCAAGAGAAGCCTACTGAAAAAGCTGCTTCATCTAAAGCGTCAGAATCAAGCACAAAAGAAGTTAGCGTACCGGATATTGGTGATGACGAAGTTGAAGTAACCGAAGTCATGGTTGCGGTTGGCGATAGCGTAGAAGAAGAGCAATCTATCTTAAACGTTGAAGGCGACAAAGCAGCTATGGAAGTACCGGCGCCGTTTGCTGGTACTGTAAAAGAAATTAAAGTAGCGACTGGCGATAAAGTTAAAACGGGTTCCCTGATTTTTGTATTTGAAGTGGCGGGTAGTGCACCAAGTGACGCGCCTGCAAAACAAGACGAGGCAAAGGCTGAATCTAAGCCAGCGGCTCAAGCAGAGTCAAAACCAACTGCTGCGCCTGAAAAAGCAAGTGCCGAAAGCTTTGAAAACAACAGCGCTTATGCTCATGCATCGCCAGTTGTTCGTCGTTTAGCACGTGAGTTTGGTATTAACCTTGCGAACGTAAAAGGCACAGGTCGTAAAAACCGTGTTGTTAAAGAAGACGTGCAAAACTATGTTAAGCAACTGGTTAAGCAAGTTGAATCTGGTCAAGTACCTGCAGCTAAAGGCAATGCCGGTGGCGGTGAGCTTGGATTAATTCCGTGGCCAAAAGTTGATTTTGCTAAGTTTGGTGAAATTGAAGAGAAAAAACTCTCTCGTATTCAAAAGCTATCAGGTAAAAACTTACACCGTAACTGGGTGCAAATCCCCCATGTTACCCAGTTTGATGAAGCGGATATCACGAGCCTTGAGCAGTTCCGTAAAGAGCAAAATGCCCTTAACGAGAAGAAAAAGCTGGGTGTTAAAATTACGCCATTAGT
Source organism: Pseudoalteromonas sp. S4741 (assembly GCF_005886135.1). Taxonomy (NCBI): domain Bacteria; kingdom Pseudomonadati; phylum Pseudomonadota; class Gammaproteobacteria; order Alteromonadales; family Pseudoalteromonadaceae; genus Pseudoalteromonas; species Pseudoalteromonas sp. S4741. The sequence goes on from NZ_PNCN01000174.1 coordinate 951, forward strand.
ATTTGTAATGAAAGCAGCTGCTAAAGCGCTTGCTGAGTTCCCTACATTTAATTCATCGCTTTCAGAGGATGGCGAAAGCTTAATCCTTAAAAAGTACATCAATATTGGTGTAGCGGTTGATACGCCAAATGGCTTAGTTGTACCAGTATTTAAAGATGTTGATAAAAAAGGCATTATTGAACTATCTCGTGAGCTTATGGAAGTATCTGTTAAAGCGCGTGATGGCAAGTTAAGTTCATCAGATATGCAAGGTGGTTGTTTTACTATTTCAAGCCTAGGTGGCATTGGCGGTACGGCATTTACGCCGATTGTGAATGCGCCTGAGGTGGCAATTTTAGGTGTGTCAAAATCTGAAATGAAGCCTAAGTGGAATGGTAAAGAGTTTGAGCCTAAGCTAATGGTTCCACTTTCAATGTCTTACGACCATAGAGTGATTGACGGTGCACTTGCTGCACGCTTTACTGTTACTCTTGCAAGTTACATGAGTGATATACGCCAGTTAGTGATGTGATCACTACAGAGTGAGTAAAATCAAATCTCAGCCAGTTGTTTTTAGCTGGGATTTTTATCATTTGCAATGATACAATATTTGCACAAATGCCCTTTTCTGCCTTGCAGAAACATGGCAGTTAAATTTTGGGGCTGTGTCCCGTTCAAACAATAAAGGTAATAGCATGAGCAACGAATTAAAAACTCAAGTTGTTGTACTAGGCGGTGGTCCTGGTGGTTACTCTGCAGCTTTTCGCGCTGCTGACTTGGGCTTAGAAGTTACACTAGTAGAATCTCGCGAGACATTAGGCGGTGTATGTCTTAATGTTGGTTGTATTCCTTCTAAAGCACTTTTACACGTAGCTAAAGTGATTGATGATGCTGCAGAAATGTCATCTCACGGCGTTACTTTTGGCGCACCAAAAATTGACTTAGATGAAGTTCGTTCTTGGAAAGAGTCTGTTGTTAGCCAGCTTACAGGTGGCTTAGACGGCATGGCTAAAATGCGTAAAGTAAAAGTTGTATCTGGTTACGGTAAATTTACTGGTAGCAATACTTTAGATGTTGAAGGCGCTGACGGTAAAACAACCATTACCTTTGATAACGCAATTATTGCTGCGGGTTCTAAACCTGTAAACTTACCTTTCATCCCAGAAGATGATCGTGTTATTGATTCAACGGGCGCGCTAGAGCTTAAAGATGTTCCTGAAAAACTACTTGTTTTAGGTGGTGGTATTATTGGTTTAGAAATGGGTACGGTTTACCGTGCACTAGGTTCTGCAATTGACGTTGTAGAATTTGCAGACCAGCTTGTTCCTGCTGCTGATAAAGACATCATTAAAATTTACCAAAAGCATGTTAAAGACAAGTTTAACGTGATGCTTTCAACTAAAGTAACTGGCGTTGAAGCAAAAGACGACGGTTTATATGTTACTTTTGAAGGCAAAAATGCACCAGCAGAGCCAGTTCGTTACGACAAAGTACTTGTTGCTGTAGGTCGTACACCAAATGGTAACATGTTAGACGCTGATAAAGCGGGTGTGAATGTTGATGAGCGTGGTTTTATTAACGTTGATAAGCAATTACGTACTAACGTAGAACATATTTTTGCAATTGGTGACTTAGTGGGTCAGCCTATGCTTGCGCATAAAGCGGTTCATGAAGGTCATGTTGCTGCTGAAGTTATCTCTGGTCAAAAACATTACTTTGATCCTAAGTGTATTCCTTCAATTGCTTACACTGACCCTGAAATTGCATGGGCGGGTGTAACTGAAAAAGAAGCGAAAGAGCAAGGTTTAAGCATTGAAACAGCAGTATTCCCTTGGGCTGCATCGGGTCGTGCAATTGCTTCTTCACGTACTGAAGGTTCTACTAAGCTTATTTTTGATAAAGAGAGCGGCCGTATTATCGGTGGTGCTATGATTGGTATTAACGCAGGCGAAATGCTGGGCGAAATCGGTCTAGGTATTGAAATGGGTGCAGATGGTGAAGACTTAGCGCTAACAATTCATGCTCACCCAACATTGAACGAATCAATCGGCCTTGCTGCTGAAATTTTTGAAGGTTCAATAACTGATTTACCAAACAAAAAAGCAGTTAAAAAGAAGAAGTAATTTCTTCTAGTTAATCGTGATAAAAAACCCAAGCCTCGGCTTGGGTTTTTTGTTTTTATAGCCTCAGCGTTTAGCAAAGGGCTACTTGTATAGCGCAGCGTCTTTATGGTGCAAAAAGGTTAAAGTATGTCGATCTGCGAGTGTCGAGCAACGAGCTTAAAACCTCAAAATTAAACCTGTGCGAGGTTAGTTCACGCCTACAATATAAAAATTATGCTTGCAAAGAGCACCGTGTTTTATTTTACTATCTGCCCGTTGCCCGTTGCCCGTTG
>NZ_PNCN01000175.1:0-862 GCF_005886135.1 Pseudoalteromonas sp. S4741
GGTATGAAAAACAAACAGCATGAAGATAAGGTATAATTGAATTCGCCAGAAAACTTTACACCGAACCTACATGCCAAGATTAATGTTAACAGACGGGACATGGAATGTCTTATCAAAAGTAATGTACTTAAGTGGTCGAATTTATAATAAGCCCGACCATAGAAAAACGCTCGAAGGCATACTGTATAAGATGCGCACAGGTATTCCATGGCGAGATTTACCTTCTGATTTTGGCCGTTGGAGTGCTATCTACAGACGGTTTAATTTATGGTCCAAAAAAGGGATTTTGAATGAACTGTTTCGCGCATTATCTCGTGATGCGGACATGGATTGGGTCTTCATTGATGGCAGTATTGTCAGGGCTCATCAACATAGTTGCGGTGCAAGAACTGCTGACAATGAATCAATTGGAAAGAGCCGAGGTGGAAATTCTACGAAAATTCATCTTGCAGTCGATAGCGGAGGGTTGCCTGTTTATTATGAATTATCCTGTGGAAATACGCATGATATCGTCCATGCAGAGTCACTCGTAGCTAATTGCCCAACAAGTAATATGGTTGTCGCAGATAAAGGCTACGACAGTGAAAAACTGAGAGCGTTTGTTCGTGATAATAACGCTACACCCGTTATTCCACGTAAGGGCAACAGTTTAGTAGGCAATGAAGATATTGACTGGTGCATGTACAAATATCGGCACTTGGTTGAGAATGCATTTGGCCGTATTAAGCAATATAGAGGGATAGCCACGCGGTATGAAAAGCTTGAACGAAATTATCATTCAATGCTCGCTTTAGCATTTACTATGATGTGGCTACCAATGTGGGCTGATTGATATATGTACTACAAAGATCAACAGCCCCTA
>NZ_PNCN01000176.1:0-987 GCF_005886135.1 Pseudoalteromonas sp. S4741
CCTTTAGTCTTGGTCAATTTCCTAAACTGGCGGTGAACCGCCTCGATAGCATTGGTGGTATAAATGGCTTTTCGCACGTAATCTGGGTACTTGAAGTAAACCGACAGGTTCGTCCATTTACGACGCCAAGAGTCGATAACAATGGGATATAGCTTGCCCCATTTATCGTCTAGCTCATCCAGTGCTGCTTCTGCGGCATCTTTAGTTGCTGCACGATAAACGGGTTTTAAGTCAGCCATAAAGGCTTTTTGGTGCTTAGAGGCTACGTACTTCATCGAGTTACGAATTTGATGAATAACGCACTGTTGAACCTCTGTTTCAGGATAGATAGTGCCAATGGCTTCAGGGAAACCTTTTAGTCCATCAACACAGGCGATTAAAATATCGGATACGCCACGATTATGTAAATCGGTCAGCACTGATAACCAGTAGTTAGCACCTTCGCTTTCTGATACGTAGAGGCCAAGTAATTCTTTACGGCCTTCAATATTAATACCCAGCACAGTATAAACCGCTTTGCTAACGTAGCGACCATTTTCCTTGATTTTATAGTGAATAGCGTCAAGCCAGATAAATGGATACAACGCATCAAGACTGCGAGATTGCCACGCTTTAAGCTCTGGTATTAGCTGGTCAGTCACAGCGGTTATTGTGGCTTCTGATACTTCAATGCCATACATTTCTTGAATGTGACTGCGAATATCACGATAGCTCATGCCTAACGCAAACATAGATAGGACTTTTTGGTCAATTTCTGGCGTTAACTTAGTTTGGTTTTTCTTAACGAGTTGCGGTTCAAAGGAGCCAGCGCGGTCTCTTGGTGTTTCAAGTTCAAATTGACCTACAGATGATTTAACGGTTTTCTTGCTAGTGCCGTTCTTACGGTTTGGTTGCAGATCAGATTCTAGATGCTGCTCTAGCTCTGCTCTGAGTGCAGCTTCAGTGAATTGTTTAATTAGCGGTGTTAAAACACCATCTTCACCAGTT
>NZ_PNCN01000177.1:0-11578 GCF_005886135.1 Pseudoalteromonas sp. S4741
ACACCACATAGGCTCTGCCTTGCCTTAATACCAAAAAGACGGCTGCAAATCTAATCTTGAAAGGCCAACAGACCCTTTAACATTTCATTCTATTGGGTTTTGCCTTACACTGAAGCCAAATAACAGCAATAGGATAAGAGTATTGGCAAGTTTAACTGGGGTAAATAAAAGCTTAATTATTTTTGCAGCGTTGGTCATTGTATTGGCGGGCATTAAAGCCGCAAGTGCTATTGTTATTCCGTTTATTTTGGCAGCATTCATCGCCATTATTTGTAGCCCACTCATTAATTTTTTTGCTCGCTACCGTATTCCAAAAGGCATAGCGGTGGTGCTTGTGGTGCTTATTATTATGGGCTTAGGTGTTAGCTTAGGCGGTTTAGTGGGGCAGTCGGTTAATGACTTTTCAAAGCAGTTACCTGAATACAAAGCACAGTTAAAAGAAGAATTTGTATGGCTGGTTGATATGGCGTCGCAATACAATATATTAATTAATAAAGAACAAATTTTGTCTATGTTCGACCCCGGTAAAATGGTTGATGTTGCCACCAATATGTTAACCGGCTTAGGTAGCGTAATGGCCAATATGTTTTTAATTATTTTAACGGTTGTTTTTATGCTGTTTGAAGGGCCCATACTTGGTAAAAAAATACATTTAGCACTAGACGACCCCGACAGCAAAATTAAGCAAATTGACCGCTTTTTAGACTCTATCAACTCTTATTTGGCTATTAAAACCCTAGTAAGTTTAGCCACCGGTGTAATTGCTGGTTTTTACTTATGGATACTCGATGTTGATTACTTTGTACTTTGGGGCGTACTGGCATTTATGCTTAATTACATTCCTAACATTGGTTCAATCATAGCGGCTGTGCCAGCACTGTTACTGGCGCTTATTACTCAAGGTCCTTTAGTGGCAGGCCTCGTTGGTGCGGGTTATTTAACTATAAATACCGTAATGGGTAATATTGTAGAGCCTAAATACATGGGTAAAGGGTTAGGGCTCTCTACGTTAGTGGTATTTTTATCGTTAATATTTTGGGGTTGGCTATTAGGCTCTGTGGGAATGTTGTTATCGGTGCCGTTAACTATGATTGTAAAAATAGCGCTAGAAGCCAGTGACGAAGGGCGTTGGTTAGCCACTATGCTTGGCACAGGTGAAGAAACCGTCATTAAATCAGAAGACTAATACCTTACAAAGGCGTGCCTAAGCACGCCTTTAACATTATTAAGTATTTATTAAATTAGCTAAGGCGCTATCTACGGCGTTTATAGCCCCCTCTAAATAGCCTGCTTCTTGCTTAGCAAACTCACTGCCCACAAAATGCACTTTTAACTGTTTGAGCTGCTCGCTAAGCCCTGAAAAATTAAATTCAGGATGCTGCGATACACCTAGTTGGTCATCCTTGTTGGCCACAAATTCATCCTCAGCCCAATCTTTTATCGTGCAATCAGTGGCAGTATAAGCCTGCTCACCATAAAAATAGCCAAGCTGATCAAGGCAGGCTTGGGTTAATTGCTCGCGAGTTACTTGACTTCGCTGTAAGTAAGGCACGCCAATAAAGCCAAATAGAGCAGGGTGAGCATGATCACTTGCTGACGCATCATGTATTTCTACTAACGGGCCAACACGGCTAAAACATTGCCCAGATAAGTTTTTATCTCGCCAAAAAGCGTGCTCAAAGGTGGCAACAAATTTTGCTTGGCCAGCCATCCACGTCGGCACCGACGTTAAACGCTGAGTTAAAACATTATCAGCCCATAAATGCGGGGTTAAATGCTGGCCGATCATTCTAGGGGGTAACGCAAACAGTAACTGATCGCAAGTAAAGTGCTGCGTACTCCCTTGGTAATTAGCGCTTATATGCCAGCCATCGGAGAGCTTTTTTACTTCGCTAACAGCGTGCTCTAATTTAACGGTGTTTGGGTCAAGCTGCTGATAAAGCGCATTAATAAGCTCGTTCATACCGTTTTGAATTCTAAATAGCTGCATTTCACCCGCCCCTGCAATTTGCTGAGCAGGGGCAGTATGCGATGCTTGATACAACACATCACCTTGGGTGTATTGCTCAAACACAGGGATGTTTAAAGCAGCAACTAACTGTTGAATATTAGGCTGGTGCGGAAATATCCAGGTAGGGCCCAAATCGTGGCCAATGCTGTTGTTAGTCGCTAAAAAGTGAGAGGCAATCCTGCCACCCAAATTGGCTTTGGCCTCTAATAATAAAAACGGAATATTTCGTTTTTTTAGGCTGTAAGCGGCATATAAGCCCGCTAAGCCACCACCAATAATAACCACAGGTTTATGCATTTTAAAATCACTTTAGCTAAGTCAATCTACTAGTAGGTAGTTTGTGGTTTTTATGCAGATTTGTCAAAACGTTTTATGGGCTAAGTGAGTAAGCTTTAGTGTGCACTCATACTCAGGAAAATGAGCGACGCGCGTATAGTATGCTAATTAGCACTGCTTAAAAGAATAAAACTTAATGATAGCAATGTGTTAGCTAATTTGTTAAAACTATATGTAGTAGAAAAAATAAGCGCAGCGCTGGTAGAGATATACGCGAGTCGCGCAATATAAAATTGTTAGCTGCTTTTGGAAAGAATCATGGATGTAATAGATATAAAAACATTTATCCCAAGTAAGGACTTCGAAATTTCAAAGTCTTTCTACTTGGAAATTGGATTTAAATCAGAGTACGTAACCGACGATCTCACACTTTTTGAAAACGGTGATTGTCTTTTCTTTTTGCAGCGCTTTTACAATGAAGATTTTGCCAAAAATTTTATGTTGCAAATCTGCGTTTCAGACATCTACGAAGCATATGAGTTATGCTCTAAATCCGAACACAAAACAAAGATTACCCCAATCCAACAAGAAGCTTGGGGTAAGATCTTTTATTTATGGGGGCCAGTGGGTGAACTGTTGCATATCACGCAGCTGAGCAGCTAACAAAACGCTGTTGTGGCTCCATTTGGTCGCTGGGACGCTAACACGTGGGTTGACTCGCTTCGCTCGGATTTTAGCCCATGAGCTTATTATTCAATAAAAATAATGTAGACACCCAATTTAAAACAAAAAATAGAAAACACCCATTAAAAGTGTTGATATTTTATAGACTTAAACAATCTTTGTTAATCTTTCTATGCAGTGCGGCAAGACATTACAAACAGCAACCGTCCCCATGATCGTTTATGATGCAAATCAAATTTAAGTACAAGTAGTTCTGTTTCAATGGAGATGAAGAGTGATATTAGTTTTGTTTTTTATGTTTATATCTTTTTTTAGATGTTGTTATCTTTACTTCATCTTAGTTAAGTTAAAAAGAAATAGAGCAACGGCTATCAGGATCGATATTGTAATATTATTGGTGCAAGTATACGTGGCAGTCTGTATTGAAAACTCGACTTATTTTTTATCGGATTCTGGGTTTGTTTTTGTTCTCATCGCAATGGTTGAAAGTATGGTGCTCAGGAAGAAATCATTAGATTAGTAGCAAGATCGTTCCTAATTTTTCAGAAGCTGAAGTAATTTCACTTAAGTCTCAGACGACTAAGGCAATATTTAAACATAGTGTGGTTGGCAGTAATTAAATTTCCGCACTTGTTCTGTTAACTTAAAACGACATTGATGCCACTAAAGTTAACCAAGAAAATTAAACTATAAAACTTTTTAAAAGATAAAAATGACAGGACTAATTTATCAGTGAGAATGATTGATAGAGTTTATGTCTGAAAATAATCCTTTTATGAAGAACAATTAACAACAGAGTAAAGTTGATGCATGTTTCGCTAAAGCCAGTATTCGTTAATAGGATAAGATGAGTGAGGGAATATACATTCAGTTAGTTGCTATTCTGGCAGCTTTAGGCTGGACCTTTTTACAGGTTTGTTGCCTGTTTATCGCTACACAATGTGTTTTTGGAATTGTGAATTTGGGATCTAATAGCTCAAGTATTCGTGAGAAAATATTACTGCATGCTGTTACGGGAGCTTTTTACTCTTTGTTTATTCTGCCATTTATTTCGTTAGGGATGTTTTACTTTGCCACGATTAATATTCAAGGCTGGTATGAGCTCAAACCGTCAATTTGGGTTTTTGTAACTTGGTGCGTCGGGTTGTTTATGTTCTTTTTTTTCATATCCTTAACGGAATGGTTGTGCGATCTAGTGAAAATAAACAAAAGAAACGTATGAATAACGATAATTAATATTAAATCAGCCCTTAATTTTGTACTTTCAAATGCTTTCTAAGTGGGTTTTATTCAGTATAAATTATAAATAGTGTCTAAGCGCATTCTTATTAAACTTTATCAGCTGTTTATGCTTTTGCTGCTATCTTTATTTATTACTAGTTCAAGTCGCAAATAATACAAACTAGAATAAGGGTAAAAAACTAAAATGACTCAAAATAATAAAATTAACTATATTGAAATTCCTGCACAAAATATTGCAGCTACAAAGGCTTTCTTCAGTACGGTGTTTGGCTGGTCATTTGTAGATTATGGCCCAGAATATTGTAGTTTTACCGCGCAAGGGGTTGATGGTGGTTTCTTTAAATCTGATTTAGTTGTTTCTACTAAAAACGGAAGCCCGTTAATTGTGTTATACAGTAATGACCTTGAAGCGACTCAAAATAAAATTGAAAAAGCTGGAGGCAAAATAATTAAGCCTACATTTTCATTTCCCGGTGGTAGACGATTTCACTTTAGCGACCCTAATGGAAATGAATTTGCGGTATGGTCAGAGTAATCACATAACAAAGTATAAAAACTAACAAAAATGCAGCCTTTGAGGCTGCACTTTTTAAAACACTAATAAACTGAACTCTAAATTACCAAGCCACAGCACACATCGCTTACCTATGAGCTAATTAAAGAGCCGTTTTAAGCTGCTGAATAAATTGCTCGGTCATGGCTATTTCACATTCTTTGTAGGTAACAACGGCTTGTTGTGCATTAGGTTGTTTTAGCATGTAGCGCCATTGGCAACTTCTTTGAATGTAATTGTCTTTAGCGTTAATACTTAGTTTAAATAATGACAAAATTTGGGTGTTGCCGGTTTCGCTTTCTAATGCAGATAGTTCAAAGGTACGCTTTTGGATCCAGCTATCTTGTTCTTGCTGTACTCTATTTAATTTGGCATCTAAACATTGTGTATATGCTTTGATTTGTTCGGGTAGGGCGTTTTTTTCAAGTGTGCATTCAAGCGGCGCTGCAACGCTTGGAACAGCCCAAGAAAATAACAGAGCTAGAGTAAAACAAAGAATATAGTTATTTTTTTTCATGGTAATTAAACTCGAGAATAAATTTTGCGCCGCCCAAACTTTGCGACTGAGAAATAGTTAACAACCCGTGATACGACTTCACCAAGTCAGATACAATCGCCATGCCAACACCATGGCCACTCTCGTAAGTATCAAGGCGCGTACCGCGTTGAAGCAATGACTCGCGTTTATCTGGTTGAATACCCGGGCCGTCATCACAAATACTAATGCTGAGCGTTTTAGCTTGTGAAACGTCAATACTGACTTGGGAGCGACAGGCTTTGCAGGCATTATCTATTAAGTTACCTAATAACTCCATTAAATCGGTTTTATCGCCTAAAAAGTAATCTTTATCACTCACTTTGCAATTAAATATGATGTCTTTATCGCGATAAACCTTACCCATTGCACTTAAGATAGAGTCGATAACCGGTTTGATGGGGGTTTGCTTTTTCCATGTATCGGAAGCCCCAGTAGCAGCACGTTTTAATTGGTGCTCGATCATCACATTAATTCGGTCGAGTTGTTCTTGTGCGTCGGCATCGTTGGCCAGTGGGCTTGATTTTAATACAGCTAGGGGCGTTTTAAGTGCATGTGCTAAATCGCTGAGTGAGGCGCGGTAGCGCTCTTTTTGGCGCTGCTGCGACTCTAACAATAGGTTGAGGTCGGCTTTTATTGTTTGTAGTTCAACGGGGTATAAGCCTTTAATTTCTTGAATATCGCCTGATTCAATAGCTTTTATTTCTTTATCTAGGCGCTGCAGCGGCCTTGCACTCCAAATAAAACCAATAGCCATTAACCCTGCTATAGCAATCCCCATTATAAACATCCAATCGACTAAGGTTTGTTTAAACCCGTCCATTAAACGCAGTAGGGCATCGTTGCGTTTTAATAAAATAAATCGTGCTTGCTCTGATTGGTCAATATTATTAAGAATGACCGTTAAGCTTAACTGCCAATAGGCGGTGTTGTTATAAACCACGCGTCTAAAGTCTGCAGCACCGGCTTTGGGCTCTATATATTGGGGAACAAAGTTAACGTTAACCGCCGACTCAGAATGCCAAATAGGCACATCGTCACGGTAAATCATGGCGTAGGTGTCTGAGTTTAGGTTATTGAGTTCGGGCGTTAAGATAGAGCTGGGCATGATAATACCGCGCTCGGTAAAATCAACCTCGGAGATGAGTGAATACAGGTGCGCTTCGAGGTTTTTTTCGGTGGCATCAACAAGTGACGCGTAATACGCCTTACCTATGGAGTAAAACAAAATAGGTAAGGCAACTAATAAAACAAAGACAAGGATAAATCCTTGCCTTATTTTTAACGAAATTTGCGGTGCTACCACTGGCTTTTAAGCCTGTAACCACGCCCACGTAGTGTTTCGACTGGGTTAAGCACACCGTCAGGGTCGAGCTTTTTACGTAAACGCAATACAAACACTTCAATGACGTTTGAATCAAGATCGAAATCTTGGTCATAAATATGTTCTGTTAACTCAGACTTTGAAATTACTTTTTGCGGGTTAACCATTAAGTATTCAAGTACTTTATATTCGTATGCGGTTAAGCTTAGCTCTTTGTCGTTTACCCACACTTGTTGTGAACGCGTATGAATTTTGATAGGGCCGGCTGTCATTTCTGGGTTTGCTTTACCTGCACTTCGACGAATAAGCGCATTACAGCGAGCAATGAGTTCTTCAACATGAAATGGCTTAGTTAGGTAGTCGTCAGCGCCCGCATCGAGGCCTTCAACTTTGTCTTGCCAGCGATCGCGCGCCGTTAAAATTAAAATAGGGATAGTGATCCCTTGGGCGCGGGCTTTGTTTATAAGCTCTATGCCATCTATTTTAGGCAGACCTAAATCAACCACTGCCATGTCTAAAGGGTATTCTGTTATATGAAAAAGGCCCGCTTCGCCATCGTGACATAAATCAACACTGTAACGCTCTTTTTCTAATGCATTGCGCAGATTATCTGCCAAATGTAAATCATCTTCTATTACTAAAATTCGCATTGGTTAATCCTTTTTCACTTCGCCAGTTTTTTTGTTTATCTTCAAATCGACGACGTGGCCGTCAGCTTTTAAAATTCGTACTGTATAAAATTGTGTTTCTTCTGAAATTTTTAATGTTGTACCGTCTGTAGTTTGTTTTGCAAGTATTACTGCTTTCTTTTTGCTTATCTCAACTTTATCGGGTGTGCTGTTAGTATTATTTGCATGGGCAACATTAGCCAAACAAAAAACAGCAATTAAATTGAGTGTTAATAATACACGCATTACGAAACTCCTAGAACATACCTGCTTAGCCTAAAAAACTAAGCCACTAAAATTTAATTACTCTATTGAGTATTTAAATTTTTATAAGACAAAGTCTAATTAAAAATGAGTGAACAAACCCTGAATTACTGGTTGCAGTTAAACAAGGCAACTCACGTTAATGTTAAGCAGGGAACACTTTTTTGAATGGTTTAACAATTGAGTTTTCATATACGCCACCCGCAACATAAGGATCATCTGCGGCCCATTCTCTGGCATCTTCTAAAGAGTTAAATTCAGCAATCACTAAAGAGCCAGTAAAGCCCGCATCTTGAGGGTCTTCACTATCAACCGCTGGAAGGGGGCCGGCTGTTAATAGTCGACCTTCGTTTTCTAGCGTTTGTAAACGTGCTAAATGAGCAGGGCGAGCAGCTTTTCTGTGCTCTAAGCTGTTCTGGACGTCCGTTGAATAAATCATATACAACATAAAAATACTCTCAAAACTTGTTAAATTTAATTAACTGCATACTAGCATAGCGTTGATAAATGGTGAATTAAAAGTGTTTATGGCGATGTTTACAGCAAGAATGTTTTTTTACGCGGTAATTGCTTGAAAAGCGTTGTGTAACACTGGTAGAGTCCCTTGGATAAGATAAATAATAACAAGGTTATTACATGAGTGAAAATAGAGAGCACTTTAGCTCCCGCTTAGGATTTATATTAGCAGCGGCGGGTTCTGCTGTGGGCATTGGTAACTTAGTAGGCTTTCCAGTTTCTGCGACTAAGAATGGCGGTGGTGCATTTTTGCTCGTCTATGCTTTGTTCGTCGCATTCATTTGTTTACCCGTCATGATGGCCGAAATGGCTATGGGTCGTCACGCACAAAAAGATCCTCTTGGTGCATACAAGGCGTTAGCCAATAACGATAAGAAATGGAAGTTTGCTGGCTTTTTAGCCGTGTTAACGCCATTTATGATTGCCGTTTTTTACATGGTGATCACGGTGTGGATTTTTGGTTACTTAAGCCAAACCGCATTTGGTAATTTGGATAAGTTGGCAAACCCTGGGCACTTTGATGAGTTTATTAATAGCTACACGGTGTTCGGCTACATGGCACTGGTTGTGGTGATTGTTAACTTAATATTGGTCGGTGGCGTAAAAGATGGCATAGAAAAAGCGGCTAAATTTTTGATGCCGGCGTTATTTGTCATGCTTATTATATTAGTGGGTTACGTACTCACCCTTGATAACGCAATGGCGGGTGTGAAGTACTATATTATTCCTGATTTTAGTAAAATGAATGCCAGTGTTCTTAATGGCGCATTGAGCCAAGCGTTTTTCTCATTGTCGTTAGGTATGGGTATTTTAATTACGTATGCCTCTTACATTTCTAAAAAAGATGACATTGTGGGCAGTGCGAAAATGGTTGCCATTACCGACTCATTAGTTGCCTTTGTTGCAGGCTTGATGGTGTTACCGGCTATTTTTAGCTTTGACCCAAATACCGATCCGACAAAGTTATCTGACTCGTCAGTTTCAATGATTTTTGTGTACTTACCAAAAATCTTATTAGCGTTACAACACGATATTGGCTACTTTGGCGCATCAGCCGTGGCATTTATTTTCTTCTTATTGGTATTTTTTGCTGCGATCACATCATTGGTATCTATTGTTGAAGTTCCAACTGCCACACTCAGCGACCGTAAAGGCATTAGCCGTAAAAAAGCGCTAGGCATACTTACCTTATCAACCGGTGTGTTAACCATTATGTGTATTATGTCGTTTGGTATGATTGACAGCCTAACTACCTTTACTAGCTACGGCAGTGGTAACAAGAGCTTTTTTGATATTGTATATGACGTATTCTACGACACTATTTTACCACTCAATGGTTTAATGGTATGTTTGTTTGTAATGTATAAATGGAAGAAAGTTCGTTTAAGTGAAGAGCTAAGACAAGGTTCGCCTAATTATGCGAATAGCTTTATGGAAAAGTACGTTAACTTTTCATTACAAACATTTATCCCAGCGATTTTACTGCTTATTTTTGTAAACACCGTTGCGACCAAGTTTTTTAATATCAGTATTTTTGGTTTTTAATTAAAACTTAATTTAATAAAGCCGCGCTTATCGCGGCTTTTTTGTTGCGGTTAGTTAATTCAGTGCACCCGAATCTAAGTAGTCACCAATCCCTAGGGTAAACATCCAAATGCCCCATAAGCTGTGCTCAATAACACAGGCAAAAGTTGAGCGGCTTTGCGCGTAGGTATAGGCAAACAGTAAGCCACCGACAAACGCTAAACTAACAGCTATCCAATTGGCGTAAATAATATGTGCCAATGCAAATACACTGGCGCTAATAATAATGCGCAACCATTTACTGGGCATAATGCGCTTATAGCGATGAAAAAAATACGTTCTAAATATTAACTCTTGCGGGATCACCGACAATAAAGGATAAAGCAGCAATAGCATCAGCCAATCGGAGAGGTTTTCACGCGGTAAAGTAAACCAGTGTCCTTGGTAGAGTAGGTTATAAAACACCCCTGAAAATAATGCGCCAATAAAGAAAAAGCTAAACATACGGCGCTTCACAGCAGAAAACTGCCCCATACTGGTTAATCTAAAGCGCTTAAAGTGAATGTCGTTTAGCAGCAGCATACAGCACACACTCATTAAAATGATCAGTGCTGGAATAAGCCAGTTAGATAAATACTGGCGAATATTAAAGCCAATTAAAGGCAGGATGATAAAAATAAAGGTAAATTCAAACCAGCGGTATTGATTAGCGTTCACGTTTGCTCACGGTGATTTTTATTTCACCTTAGCAAGCGATTAAGTCATCTTTATGACTATAAAACAGCCAAGCTGATTATATTTAAACCCAATGACTCTCACTAAGGCCCTTAGCCCTTGGTTAAGGTTGACTTACCCCCTTGCAACCCTTAGCCTGCCTGCTTTTATTTTTACATCATTGTATTGCCACGCTAGTTGGCTAAAGCCAGCGCGTGTATTTAGGAGCAAAAAATGAATAAGGCAGAACTTGTTACAGCCATGGCACACACGAGCGAGTTAACAAAAAAAGAGGCGCAATTAGCGTTAACCAGCTTACAAAAGGTGATTACCAAATCATTGTCTGAAGGCGATCAGGTACAAATATATGGTTTTGGCACTTTTGCATTAAGTTATTACCCAGCCCGTACGGGTCGTAATCCACAAACAGGCGAAGCAATAGAAATAGAAGGGGCTAATAAAGCCGTATTTAAGCCAGCCAAAGCGTTAAAAGACAGTCTTTAATTGTCAGTGCTTGTAAGGGAGTTTTGTTATTCAAACAAAGCATGTACCTTGCAGGCTATTTTTATTTTTAAAAAATGGCTGTGTAGTATCTGCAACCACTGTAAATAATTTACATAGCACTCTCATCTCTTTAAATAAAACGCCAATATTATCAATATGTTATTTTTGGTATGTGATATGCAAACCTCTCTGTGTATCAAAAAATAAGATAAGGAGTATTTAATGAGTAATTTACATAGCAGCACCCGTTTACAAGGTAAAAAAATTGCCATTTTAGCCACCGATGGATTTGAACAAAGCGAGCTACTTTCGCCGCAAAGCGCATTACTAGAGGCGGGCGCAGATATAGAGGTGGTGTCTATTAAAGAAGGGCAGATCACTGGTTGGAATAAAGATAATTGGGGTGAAAAAGTAACCGTTGATAAATTAGCTGCCGATGCCAATGCCGCTGACTACGATGCACTTTTACTGCCGGGTGGTTTGTTTAATCCCGATAGCTTACGTCAAAATACAGATGCCAAAGCGTTTGTTGATGGCTTTTTTGGAGCTAAGAAAAACAAACCTGTGGCCGCTATTTGCCACGCGCCGTGGTTATTAGCTGAAATTAATAAGCTCAGAGATAAAAAAGTGACTTCTTTCCCTAGGGTCTGTTGACCTTTCAAGGTTAAACTTGCAGCAGTCTGTTTGGTATTTAGGCAAGGCAGAGCCTATGTGGTGTGGTTATTCCCCATAAATAGGCGATAACGCAGCATAAATACCATAC
>NZ_PNCN01000178.1:0-253 GCF_005886135.1 Pseudoalteromonas sp. S4741
AGGTGGTTAATCTTGCCATCATGGTCTCTGGTAATGACTCAAATTTCTTTCTGGCTTGAGGACTTGTGGACAAAATCACTATTTTATCATTGTCATTTATACTATGTTCAACTTGATACTGTAAATCCTTCCTCGCGGGTAACATCCAGTGAGTGTTATCTCCTTGGTTTTGCCATTGATGCAACAGTCCTAATGAGTAATAGCCGCGGTCAAACAAGGTAAGAGAATTATCTGGTACGGCTGGTAATAGTCG
>NZ_PNCN01000018.1:0-24596 GCF_005886135.1 Pseudoalteromonas sp. S4741
CTTATCCGAAGCTCAGGTTAATTACTAAATTTTCGTCGACAATAATTTTAGCTTTATTAGATTCAGTAAATAAGGTGCGATAAAGCTCGTTTTTATCTTTAAGGAAGCTATTAGCATTTAACATGGTTTTGTTTAAACGTTTGGCAGCAACAATTGTTCGCGCAGTGGCAAGTGGGATACAAATATTAAAAAATAAAAATATCAGGCCTGTAATATATAAGTCAGCTTCTGGTAATTGGCTTGCTATTCCTGAATAGCCGGATAAATCAACATTATTAATAATCATGTAAAAAGGTATGATGTTTAAAATACCGTAGGCCAAAGCCGCTCTGTAACCGAGTAGCATAAGAGCAATGATGGGACATGAATACATAAACATAGAACCCACCTTGGCAAGCTCTAAGTCAGTTAAAAATAAATTCATTGATAAACTACCGGCAACGATAGTTAATAGAAGTGCATTTGCACTAAATGTGTAAAATCGCTTACTTGCTAATAAAAGACTAAAAGCAATAGTGAAAAAACTAATAGTAATAACTGCAATATAAATTAGGTTAAATTCAATTGCGCGGGTGTATGTATAACAAACGACCAAAAAACAGAGCAAAGTAACGAGAGTTAAAATTATCCGTAGTGCACTCACCCGCCAGTGTGCGACTTCATCATGGGCAGTATGATGATCGTTAAGTAAGAAGTACTTATTGAGAAAGTGCATAATAAAAATCAGTTAAGACATATCGCCTCATTAAACATTGATAAGTTGTTAAGATCAATTAAATAAGCTCAAATATCAATCCAATTGAAGTAGCTTATAAAATAAACCTAATACAAAAAGCTAAACAATATGCCCGCTTTCAACTATAGGCGTAACCCAATATTTTAACGGCGTGTACTTACAAACAGGGCTTAACGCCGTTTTTACTATGGCAAGTTCAGGTAATAATATATGCACCTCAAACTGATAAAAGCTGCGATGCCCTTCTACTTGCTCGGCAATGTCAAATTCACTGTGCTCTTTACTGTAGCCTTCAATGTTTTTTAAGTTAAAGCCGGTAATGCACTCTATGCCAATTAATATATCAACCACGTCATCTTTTATGTTTGTGGGTACATTTAGGGTAAAAAGTAACTGTTCAGCCATGTTTTTTCTCCAACCAACCATAAAAGATAGGTAATAAATAAAGTGTTGTAATTGTTGAGGTAATTAACCCGCCAATAACCACAATTGCCAATGGTTTTTGAATCTCAGCGCCAGGGCCGGTGGCAAATACCAGTGGCAGTAAACCAAACATGGCGGTTGTGGCTGTCATTAACACTGGGCGAAGGCGTCTGCTTGCGCCATCTAAAATGCGCTGCGTTACATTGGCAGAAAACATTTTCATTTGCTCAAAGTAGCTGATCATCACAATACCATTGAGTACCGCTACGCCAAGTAAAGCAACAAAACCAACCGATGCAGGCACCGAGAGATATTCATTACTAATAAATAGGGCAATCACTCCCCCCATTAATGCAAACGGAATATTAGCAATTATCAGCGTTGATTTAGATAAGGATTTAAACGTGGTAAATAAAATAATGAAAATTAGTATTAATGCCACAGGAATAAGCACCAGCAAGTTTTGTGTTGCACGTTGCTGGCTTTCAAATTCGCCACCAAACGACAAGGTAAAACCACTGGGTAATTTTATGCTGCTATTAATTTTAGCTTCCAGCTCATTTACATAACTAACCACATCGCGGTTATCCACATTAACGCTTACAGAAGCAAAGCGCTTTGCTTTTTCTCGCTCTATTAACAATGGCCCCGTTTTAAAGCT
Source organism: Pseudoalteromonas sp. S4741 (assembly GCF_005886135.1). Classification (NCBI taxonomy): domain Bacteria; kingdom Pseudomonadati; phylum Pseudomonadota; class Gammaproteobacteria; order Alteromonadales; family Pseudoalteromonadaceae; genus Pseudoalteromonas; species Pseudoalteromonas sp. S4741. The sequence goes on from NZ_PNCN01000018.1 coordinate 1,821, forward strand.
AATATTAGCCACCTCTTCAAGTGGTAGTAGGCTGTTGTCGGGCATTAAAATTAGCTTTTGCTTTAATGCGCTCATTGACGACAACTCAAAGTGTGCTGCGCTGTCGCCTTTTTGTGCATTAAACACAATTGGGATCACGCGGTTTCCTTCTTGCAGTGCCGATACCTGTAGGCCTTCTAATTGCGACTTTAAATAATCACTTAATCCTTCGGTGGTTAAACCAAACTGACTAGCAACCTCAGGAATAAGTTTAATATTTACGTATTTACCCCCTTCGATAAGCGCCATTTGCACATCACTTGCACCGTCAATATTAGTGGCAAGTGCCGTGATTTTTTCAGCTAATGAGGAAAGTGTCGCAATGTCATTACCGAATACTTTAATCGAAATATCACCGGTGCCACCGGTGAGCATTTCTGATACCCGCATTTGTATTGGTTGAGTAAAGCCAATATTTACCCCTGGAAATTGCGCAAGTGTTTGTCGAATATCCTCGATTAGCCGCGCTTTGGAGTCAAAACGCCACGTATCTTTTGGCGCTAATTCCATAAACACATCGGTTTCGTTTAATCCCATAGGATCAAGCCCGAGTTCATCGGATCCGGTACGGGCAACAATTTGTACGATTTCTGGGGTGTTTTTTAACAGTGTATCTTCAATTTGTTTATCTATATCCAACGAGGCTTGCAAGGAAATACTCGGCGATTTTTCCAGTTGCACAATAATGTCGCCTTCATCTAAAACGGGCATAAAGCTTTTACCAAGTCCCTGAAATAACACCCCACTGAGCACTAAAACAGCAACTGATATAACACTAATAGCCACCGGCTTTTTAATTGCTTGGGCAAGTGTTTTAGTATAAAAACCTTGTAATAGCGTGACCATTTTAGGCTGGGTTACGGGTTCATTTTTTAATAACAACGAGGCTAAAATTGGAATAACCGTTAACGACAACAACAGCGCACTAAGCATGGCAAACACGATAGTGAGCGCCACTGGGGTAAATAACTTGCCTTCTAACCCTGTTAGCATTAATAGCGGTGAAAACACGATAATTATAATGATTGTGCCTGAGAACACTGGCGCCGCGACTTCTTTACAGGCGCGATAAATAACATGCAGCCGAGGGAGGTGCTGATTATTAGCCAACCGATTCACTATGTTTTCAACAATAACTACCGATGAGTCCACCAGCATACCAATGGCAATCACTAAGCCACCTAAACTCATTAAATTAGCCGATAAATCAAACTGCTTCATCATTATAAATGTCAGCAATGCCGACATAGGTAAAGACAAAGACACCACCAATGAAGAGCGAATATCACCTAAAAACAAGGCAAGTAGCACTATCACTAAAATAATCGCTTGGCCTAGTGCGCTAGTAATGGTGCTAATTGCGGTATTTATTAAGTTAGAACGGTCGTAAAACACATTAATTTTTGTGCCTTGCGGTAATGACGCTTCAATGGTGCGAAGTTTATCTTTTACATCTTCAACAACTTGCGCTGTATTACTATTTTTAAGCGCAATTATAAGCCCTTGTACCGCCTCTTCACTGTTTTTAGTAACTGCGCCATAACGGGTTAAACTGCCAACGTGTACCGTGGCAATATCACTTAACCGAATAACCTTATTTTGAGTGGACTTAATCACGGTATTTTCAATGGCGGTTATATCGGTGTATTTGCCCTCTGTGCGCAAAATTAAGGTGTCGTTGCCTTTTTCTAAGCGCCCTATGCCACCGTTTTGATTCGTTTGCGTGATTGCCAACTTCATTTCATCAAAGCTGACTTGATGCTGTTGCATCAATAAAGTATTGGGAAGTATTTCATAGGTTTTTGAAAAGCCGCCAAGGCTATTTACATCTGCAACGCCGGTTACAGTGCGCAGTAATGGACGAATTTGCCAATCTAAAAGCTCTCTTTTTTCAATCAGCGATAAGTGAGTACTTTCTATAGTAAACATGAACACCTCGCTCAAAGGCGTGCTCATTGGCGCCATGCCGCCACTAATATTACTGGGCAAGGTGGGCAAAATATTTAACAGCCGCTCATTAACTTGCTGGCGCGCCCAGTAAATGTCAGTACCTTGTTTAAAGTCAATGGTAATATCGGTAATCGAATACTTGGTGGTAGAGCGCAGCATTTGCTGTGACGGAATACCCAGTAGTTCGGTTTCAATAATGCGCGTTACTTGGGATTCAATTTCAAGGGCGTTCATACCGGGTAATTTGTAAACTATTTTAACTTGGGTGGGCGATATTTCTGGAAAAGCATCCACCGGAATACTTAACCAAGATTTAGCACCAATGGCCATAGCAACAATAACAAAAATACTAACAAACAAACGCTGAGTAAGTGAAAACTTAATAAGCAGGTTTAACATTTACTCTCTCCCTAAGTGAAGCAACATACCTTGTAGCGCACTTACCGAGCTTATTAGTACCTGCTGATCATCTAGGTTTTTGTTAGCAGTAAATACATAGTCTTTGCCTTGTGTACCTTTGAGCTCAATCGGAAGTAACTCAAGGTTATCGCCAGACTTTAAAGCAATGTAATTAACATCTTCAAATTCAAACACCGCTGACTTTGCTATTTTAAAGCCCGTTAATTTATTTACCGGTGTGACTTTGATAGTTTGCCCCAGTCTAAGCTGGCACTCATTTGAGCTTGGCGACGCCCACACTATTTGATGGTATTTATCTGCAATACTGTCATAGCTTTCAATATTTAAGCTGCAACTTTGTGACAGCTTGAAATGCGCTAACGTGTTGGTAAAACAAAGAGGAACTTTAATCTTAACGCGAATACTACTTGCATCGATAATATCAAACGCGGTGTCACCCATCACACGGTTTCCCGACTCATTAGTGAGTTTTAAAATGCCTGTTTTTGGACTCACTAAGGTCACGTTTTCATTATCATCAATGTTTAAAAATGCCATTTGATGTTGCATATGTTCAAAATTTAGCTTGGCTTCAAAATAGCTTTTTGTGATTTCAACCCATTCAGAACTTCTTATTATTTTGTTTTTTAAGTGTTGTTGGTTTATGTCGTAATGGCTTTTAGCAATAGCGAGCATGTCTTTTGCTGATTGATAGGCATCTAAAAAATGGTGTACATCACTGCCTTCAACGCTTGCAATCGTGGCGCCCTTTTCAACCATGCTGCCGTTAGGGTATAAGTAACGAACCTGCTGTACATCAAACGCAAACAGCACCGTATAATTGACCCCAGGTTTGAAATTAACTTCACCAATTAAACTTTGCCCGTTAATAAACTCTGTTTTTTGAATCGGCGCAAATTCAACATCAAAACCACTGAGTGACGAAAGCCCTACAGGTGCTAAATTTTGCGAAGCAAACACAGGATTAAATGTTAATAAAGTCACCGTAGAGAAGAAAAATAACGTATATTGAATACGCAAAAAATGACGCATTTTTTTTGTAAAATTTAACAGCATTTAGTTTGTTCACATTTGATTAATTTTATAGAATCAACCATGACTTTTTTAGACGGTTAAATCATCAGGCAAACGCCTTAATATGCTTATAAACCCTGATTTTGACAGTACAGTACATATGTCCATTGCAAATTTAACCTACTGATATTAGAGAACTTAATGAGAGATAAAATAATCGCAGCAACGCTATTGGTGATCATGGTGTTAAATTTTTTTGACGTGATCATGGATTTAAAATTAGGGGTGCCGCAGTGGCATATTTTTACTGAGAGCTTAATTGTGATTATTTCTGCCTTGGGTGCTCTGTATTTAATTAAAGATATTAACGCGCGAACTAAAAAAATTATTAACCTTAAGCGCGAATTACACAGTTCTGTGACTCAGTTAAACAACATATCGCAGGAAATGAAAGACGCGCGTCATCAATACAGTGGTGTTATACAAACGCAGTTTTCTCAGTGGACACTCACTCGTAGCGAGCAGGAAGTAGCTATGCTATTACTCAAAGGGCTTAGCTTTAAAGAAATTAGCGCACTAAGAAACACAAAAGAAAAAACAGTACGCCAACAAGCATCAGACATCTATAGTAAAGCCGATGTAGAGGGCAGACATGAGTTTGCCGCATGGTTTTTAGAAGACTTTATGCAACAAAGGCACTATCCGCATTCAAGCTCAGCCATTAACTAATGCAGTGACTATCGCATATACTTGCGCGCTATTTTAGTCAGCGTTAAAGTGGCAGCTAAATTTCGCTATTATAACTCAGGACTTTAAAGCTCAAGGCCATATTTTAGAAAATAGTAATTACGTTGTATTAGTAGTTAATTATATCGTTACAGAAACGATTATGTTTTTAATAAAAATGGGCCCAATTACAGCAAAGCCTCAATCTGATTTAGACTAATAATGACGCAATTTTTAACAATGCTCGTTTTTGAAAGTTACTTTTACCTATAAAAAAACGCCTTAGCTTAATAAACTAAGGCGTTTTAGTGTTATACGCTTAAATTAAAAAGTATATTTTGCACCTAAAGATAGGCGGCGTCCTTTAACATCGAAAAATTCTCCATCGTCGTAAGTGAACGGGTTACGTGGTGGTTCACGGTCAAATATATTGTTAACACCAACACGTAACTGTAGCTCATCCATTAGATAAGTTTTGTACATGAAATCAAATGTTGTGTAAGACGGGATATCATTGTAGTTGTTGTCTTCAATGGTCCAGTCGTTATCATTAACAGTTGCATGACGGTAGCTCATGGTTAGCACATACGCTGAATCATCGTGAGAATAAACGGCATTAAAACGGCCCTTCCAACGAGGTGAAGCTATTTCGCCTACATCAGTTCTAAAATCTTCAGCACGGCCAGTTGAATTACTATTGTCATCAATAAGGTACGTTGCCGTTAATTTTAGTGCTAAGTCACCAGAGAACAGTTCAGTACGGTATGCAGATTCAACATCTACGCCTTTTTTGTTAATAACAGCGGCATTTATAGGACGAGTAAAGAAGTTTTCAATTTCACCCGTTTCTTTATTACGCACAACGTTACTGCAGAAAGGGTTATCTAACGATGATGACTCATAACAAAGCTCAACACTGTTACGGCCAAAGTATTCAATAGCGCCTTCTACTTCGAATGACCAGTAATCAAGCGTTATATCTAGCCCTTCCACGAACTCAGGTGTATAAATTAAGCCAATGGTGTAATCGTTAGATGTTTCATTTTCAAGGTTTTGGTTACCTTGAATATAGCCTGGTAAGCTCCCACCTGAAAGCCATTCATCTGATGGCATCCAGCCTTCAGGAAGCCCTGCGGCTTGGCAGTTTTTGATTACATTATCTTTATATTTACTGCCTGATTCAGCGATAGAGTCAGCTCTACATACATCCGCGCGACCTGAGCTAAACGTTTTTGAGTTAGGCGTGAATAAATCCCCTAGGTTGGGAGCGCGTACTGATTTAGAACGGTTTAAGCGTATACGTAACTCATCAGTTACACCCCAGTTTAGGGCTAATTTCCAGGCATTATCTTCACCCGTTACCGAGTAATCCATGTAACGAAATGCTGTTTCAAGGGTTAAATCCGTTGTTAGGAAGGTTTCTTCTAATAATGGAATTGAAATTTCAGCTGAGAGCTCATTTACATCAATCTCACCATCCATTGGAAGGCTTGAATTACCAAAAATTAAGCCTTTTTGCATATTTTCAGACGGTGTAATAGTTGCTGACTCACGGCGGTGCTCAGCGGTAAATGCAGCTGCAACATAACCGGCAGGTAGCTCAAATAAGGCGCCATCTACAGTAACAGCAAACACGGCTTGATCGTGTTGTGCAAAGCGCGTTGCATCAGTCGCTATATAGTCTAACTGTGCTTGTGTTGCCGAAGTCGCGCCCATTGTGTTAAATGGTGTACAACTAGAGATAGCCCCAATAACTTCGCCGTCTGCATTACGCTTAGCACATACTACATTGCCTTGGTATTCAACGGCATCAATAGAGTTAGCCAAGTTTTGCGTTAATACTTCGCCAGTCCAAAGAGTATCTTGCTCGATGCGACCAAATTGTGCGTAAGCAGAGTAGCCCCAGTCATCACTTAATATACCTTCAGCGCCTATTGAAGTACGGAATACTTCACGCTCTTGGTTATATGCACGATCGCCCCATAAGTTTTCGTTAGCTTGGCGAAGTGTGACTGATGTTAGCCCATTGTCGTCCATTACTTTAGCCATATCGCTTTTTATAAATGCATTGTCGCGACGTATTGTATGGCGGAAGAAGGCTGGAGAGCTCTCTGTCGTTGCATCAGTTTTTGAATAAGTAAAGTCAAAAGTAAGTGCATGGTCGTCATTAAGTTCATAAGTACCATACGCTGAAGCAATTATACGCTCTAGTGGCGTTTGAAAGTAATCTTTATAGCCGTGGCCAAAAACACCATCGCCTTGATTTTGACCATCTTGGAAGTAGCTTGTAGCGTCTCGCCCAACACCTGGGTTTGGAATACGACCTAAACCATAGTCAAACGGTTTTAGGTTACCATTTGCATCAAAAGTGTAGTGGTGATTGTCATAGCCGTTATCAGCAAAGGCGTCTTTGGTAAAAAAGTCACCACCTTCTGAGTAGTAAGCAAGGCCAGTTGGTTGGCCTAAAACAACACGTGAAGGGATACCGTCGTCACCACTTGTATTTGCAGGGTTTGCGTATGAGCTCACAGGGTTGCGGTAAAAATCACGGCTCAGCTTGCCATAGCTTTTGTTTTCTGTGTAATTAAATGAAGCAATAAAAGAGAGTTTATCGCCTTCCATACCACCTGTAATTGAGAAGTTGTTTTGCTCGCCGCCACTTTGCTCTGGACGTACAGTAGAAACATCAAGCTCAATCCCATCCATTGATTTTTTAGTAATGATATTTACAACACCAGCTACAGCATCTGCACCGTAAACGGCTGCAGCACCACCTGTAGCAATCTCGATACGCTCAATCATTGTGGTAGGAATGTTGTTTAAATCAACTGCAGTGTCACCCACAGAACCAGGCACAAAGCGACGGCCATTAACAAGCACTAATGTACGCTCTGATCCTAAACCACGAAGATCGGTTGTGTTAAGACCTGACGCATAAATAGTATTAGTCGTTGTTTCTGGTGATAGGCCAACCGTCGCTTGTGGCATTTCTGCAAGCAAATCATTAACGTTAGTAATACCTTGGTTTTCCATCTCAACGCCGCTGATCACAGTCACAGGCGTTGGCGAGGTTAGATTAAAGCGCTTAATTTTTGAACCAGTCACTTGAATGCGTTCAACTGGTTTAGCATCTGCTGTTGACTGAGCGAATGCACTCGATGCGCCAATAGCACCTGTTACAAGTACTGTATTAACTGCTGCTGCGATAAGATTTATTTTTTTCAACATAACACCTTTCTTTTTACAGAGTGACTTAGTTTGTGATCTCTGCTAGTTAGCCTGAGGAAAAGTTACTTTTGCTAAGCCATTATTTACATGAACGTTAAATATATGCCTTACAATGTAACCAAATGTAATTTATCAGCATTTTTAACACAGGAATAAAGTTGAGTCTCACCAGTCAATAATGTGTCAAATGTTAAAGATAAGTTTTTTATGTTTTTTTTATGAATAATTATTGGTAACACACTAATTTAAAGTGATTTTTTTTGTAAAAATAGATTTACGAACCCAGCATTAACGTAAATATCATCAAAAAAAACAAGCCAAATTAACCTCTTGATAATATTATATAAATATAAAAGCTTTATTTTTAACCGATAATGTTAAAAACGATCAAAAACTAGCGTTCACTTTTTGTGCGCTTGGTTCTTTTTAGGGAACTTTATTTAGAGGGCTTACTTTTAATGGTTAATTAAACCTCGATGCGCGCACTTTTTAACCGGGCGTTTCTTCGTTAACAACATCGTTTATAGCAAAATCGAGTTTGATACTTGCACTCGTATTTTTTAGCAATTTAGGTATAGTTGCTGCAATATTTTAATAAATCGGATTTTACATGACTCACTCTACTTATCCTATTGGCACACCCGGCAAGCAATGGAATCACGAGGATAAAGCGCATTGGCTGGCATGCCAAAGTATCAAGCGAAGCTATCAACAAGAAGTCGTAGCATTAATTGATGAACTTAAAAGTACTCTAGAAGTACAGCAATATGGTGAACTTAATTATGCTCAAAACAGTTACCCTTTGTTTGCATTAAAAACCCAACACTTTGATAAAAATAAACACACAGTGCTAATCACTGGCGGCGTACATGGCTACGAAACCAGCGGAGTACACGGTGCGTTAAGGTTTGCAAAAACATTGGCAACTCAATACGCAGAGAAATTTAATCTGGTGATTACTCCCTGCATTAGCCCATGGGGTTATGAAACAATAAACCGCTGGAACCCAGAGGCAATTGATCCAAACCGTTCTTTTTATGAAGGCAGCCCAGCGCAAGAATCTGCATTGGTAATGAATTATGTGCAATCTTTAAAAACTGATTTAATCGCGCATATCGATTTGCATGAAACCACTGATTCAGATAACAGTGAATTTCGCCCTGCACTTGCGGCGCGCGAAGGTAAAATAAATACTAATTGGAATATACCAGACGGTTTTTATTTAGTCGCTGACAGCAACAAACCAGAGCCTGCTTTTCAAAAAGCTATTATTGAATGTGTTGAAAAGGTCACACACATCGCTCCAAGCGATGAAAATAAACAATTAATTGGTGTACCTCAAGAACAATTTGGGGTAATAAACTATGCAGCAAAAGAGTTAGGTTTATGCATGGGGTTATCTGATGCAACCTACGTTACAACCACGGAAGTTTACCCAGATAGTGCAACGGCCAACCCTGAAGAGTGCATATTAGCGCAAGTTGCGGCAATTTCGGGTGCGTTGGACTACATTATTAATAAGTAATAGTTATGGTATTCATCAGCACATAGTAAGGTGCAGACAAAGGAGCGGCTATTGGAATTTAAAAATAATTACGGCAGTTACAGTTTTTATGTTGAGGGTAATATTGTTATTGCGCAATTTAAAGGCAACTTAAACCCTGAGTTATTAAATCACTTTAAAGCCGCTCTGTTAGACACCATTGCAACCTTTAAACATCAACCTTGGGGCTATATTAGCCACTCGCCCGACGTTGTGGCCGCCACCCCTGACGCTGAAAAAAATATGATCGATGTTAGCCAAACAATGGGGATAAATAATTGCATAATGAGTGCCTTTATACTCACCTCTCCCATTGCCATAAGGCAACTACAACGTATTATGCACAGCTCAGGCCGTGACGCTCATTTACAAGAATGCTTATTTGATGACTTGCCAAGCGCTAAGGCATTTATAAAAAGTCAGCTTACCTCAGCCGAGTAAATCAATGACACGACCGAGGTATAGTCAACGAAAAACCAAATGGGCTAGTTTTTATAAAACTGACTCTCTTTAGTAATTGAAATGCTATTGTCCTCTTGTGCGGTAATTTTAAACTGCAGCTTACTCACCTTCGTGGGTATATCATATCCATCGGCAGTAACCGTTACAGGAACGCTTTTCATCAACCCTGGCTCTACCAACACAGCGTTAGGACTTTGCAAGCTCGCACCTTCTAACCCACTAATTGAAATAGAATAATGCAAAGGTTGCTGCGTTTTGTTAATGATGGTGAGTGTATAAGGGTTTTCTACTAACCCTTCATAATTTACCCGATACAGTGCGTTTCTGTCTCTTAGGACTGAGGCTTCGATAGGCGTACGTTGTAGCATCCAAGCAAACATAGAAATAATTAACAGCGCAGTTAAAGCGCCATAGCCCACTAACTTGAGCCTAAATGGATTAGTTTTTTGCCCCGCCATTTGCTTTTCACTGGCGTATTTAATTAAGCCTTTTTCGTAGCCAAACTTATCCATGGTATCGTCACAGGCATCAATACATAAGCCACAGTTAATACATTCATATTGCAGTCCATTGCGAATATCAATCCCAGCAGGACATACTTCAACACATAAGTTACAGTCTACACAGTCACCTAAATTAAGCGCTTTAGGATCGGCTTTACGTTTACGTGGACCGCGGTTTTCACCTCGTTCGCTATCATAGGTTACCACCAGCGTGTCTTTATCAAACATCACTGATTGAAAGCGCGAATACGGACACGCCACTGTACACATTTTTTCTCGTAAAAAACCTGCGTTGCCATAGGTACAAAATGCAAATAAAAACACCCAAAAACTGGTGATCCCAGACCATTCAAAATTAACCATTTCTAGGTATAAGGTTTTAGCTGGAATAAAATACGCTAAGAAAGAAGTGGCAGTTAAGAGTGAAATAACCAGCCATGCACTGTGCTTAGTAATTTTTTTACGCCACTTGGTAATATCCCATGGGCTTTTATCAAGCTTAATACGCTGGTTACGCGTCCCCTCAATACGTTGTTCCACCCAAGAGAACATCAACATCCAAATTGTTTGCGGGCAAGTATAGCCGCACCACACACGGCCAAGCCAATTGGTCACAAAAAATAACGCAAACGCCCCCACCATAAATAGCATGGCGAGAATCATAAAGTCTTGAGGTAGTAAGGTTAGGCCAAAAATAGTAAACTTTTGGGTGGCCACATCCAATAAAACCGCTTGCTGACCGTTATATTGAATCCAAGGAATGGCGATAAAGCTGAGCATTAGCAGCCAGCCTAAATTACGGCGTATACGCTGAAAAAACCCTTTTTGCTCGCGTATATAAATCGGCCCTTCTTCTTTGTAGGGCTTAATGATCATGTCTTCTTCTTTAATATCAAACTTCATGCTACTTACTTAATAGTGACGGGTATTAAGTATGCTTTTGCAACTTTCAGACCACAGTGAAAGCTAATTTAACTTATTGATATTTTTTGATTTTACACAAATTACCCAAGCAAAAATTCGCGATATTTAACGAGACACACGATATATCGCGAGTTAAGGTGTGCGTTGCACTGCCAATTTTCGCATTTTTGAGCGAAGCGTACTCTCAGGTAGGCCCAGCTTATTTGCCGCGCCTTGTTCGCCTGCAATTTTCCAGTTACATAACATCAGTACGGAGATAATATGCTGCCTTTGCGCCTCATCTAGTGTAAGCGTTGGGTTAACAGCACTCGCATCACCAGCTTTTAGCGGCTGACTTAACTGCAGCGTGGGCTGTGTAGATAAAATAGCTTCTCGCTCCAACACATTTTGCAGCTCTCTGATATTACCGGGCCAGTCATAGGCTTGTAGTTGCCTAATAGCTTTGTTACTTAACCCTTGTAATTGTTTACCTAGCCGCTTGTTTATTTGCACAATTAAGTTTTGACATAAAAAAGGTATATCTTCTTTTCGCTCTTTTAGTGCTGGCACTTTGATAGGAAACACGTTCAAACGGTAGTATAAGTCCATTCTAAACTGCCCTGCTTGTACCATTTCCCACAAGTTACGATTGGTTGCAGCAATGATACGAATATCTACTTTTAGGGTTTGGCTGCCCCCTACTCGCTCAAATTCGCGCTCTTGTAATACTCGTAATAATTTACTTTGTGACTCTAACGGCAGCTCTGCCACTTCATCTAAAAATAAAGTGCCCTTATCAGCAAGTTCAAAACGCCCTTTACGTCGCTCATTTGCGCCGGTAAACGAGCCTCGTTCGTGTCCAAACAACTCCGATTCTAATAAGCTAGGGGTAAACGCCGCACAATTAACTTTTATAAACGCCTGCTCATTGCGCTTGCTTAATCTATGTAAGTTACGCGCCACCAGCTCTTTACCAGTACCGTTTTCGCCAAGTATCAACACCGTACTGTCGGTTTCGCTCACTAACTGTATTTGCTGCAACATACGTTGAAATACATCACTGCGCCCTACTAGCCCTGAGTCTTGCCAATCCTGATTTAGCTCGGCAGTAAGGTAGTCGTTTTCATCTTTGAGCTGCTCGCTTAAATGCTTTACTTGCGCTAAAGCATCTTGGAGCGCGGTTTGGGTTCGCTGCTGCGCTGATATATCGCGAAAAACGGCCACGGCACCAATAAGCTGGCTATTTTTATAAACAGGCGTGGAGGTATATTCAACAGCAAAGGCGCTGCCATCTTTACGCCAAAATACTTCGTTTTTAACCTCGCGGCGTTTGCCATCAAACATGGTGCAGTAAATTTGGCATTCATCGGCAGGATAAGGCGTGCCATCGGCATGGCTATGATGATGATATTGATGTATTTTTTTACCCAGCAATTCTTCGGCCGTCCAACCCGTCATTCGCTCTGCGGCTGGGTTTACAAATACCGCATTACCAGATAAATCAAATCCGTATATGCCCTCACCTACCGCATTAAGTAATAAAGTAGGATCGTTTAAAAAGTTTTTTATCATTGCAGACCTCGCGAAATATCGCGAGTATTATGCCAATTCTCTCCTGCTTTAGCACCTAGTAATGGCTAAATAATGCCTTAATATCTATTTTTGCTTCTAGCCGTGCTGCAATTAAATACAAGCCCGCTAGCTTACGGTGAATAAACAACGCATCAACAGGAGGCGTATGCCATTGTTGTGACTGTGCGCTTAACTGCAAGCCAGCATCTTTAATATTGCTAGCAAGCTCGCTGTTTTTAAAATCAAACTCACCGTGATAACGCAGTGGCTCGCAGGCCATTAAAAACAAATCAATCACTTTTTCTTTGTAATTGTCTTTGAGCGAATCTTTAAAATAGCCAATATCGGTGGCAGCATTGAGCACCCCTTCACGATCATTATTACTACCAGCTTTAAATAAAGCTAGATAGGCATTACTTAGTGCTGGGGTAATTTCGCGTGTGGCACCAAAGTCAAATAATACTATTTTTTGTGATTCAGGTTGGTAATGAAAATTTGCAAAGTTAGGGTCGGTTTGGATTAAATTAAAGACAAACATTTCTTTAAAAAATAAATCAATCAGTTGCTCAGCAACCCGACTTCGCTCTGATTGTGGTAAATATGTAATGCCCTCTATAGACTTGGCATCTACATACTCCATAGTTAGCACTTGCGCAGTACTGTGCTGGGGATACACGCTAGGGACTTTGAAATGCGCGTTACCTGCTAACAGGTTTTTGTAACGTGCTAAATACTCAGCTTCTCGAGTGTAGTCGGCCTCTGCTAATAGCTGTGCCTTAGCTTCTGCCACTAAGGGTTTAATATCCAGCTCTTTAGGTAATAACCGCGATAGGGTAAGTAAAGTGATCACGTTATCTACGTCACTCACCACACTTTTTGCAATTCCAGGATATTGAATTTTAACTGCCAGCTGCGCGCCATTTTCTTTATAAGCTAAATGAACTTGGCCAATGGACGCCGCCGCAAACGGCCTAAGCTCAATATGAGAAAAACGCGATAACCAATCCTCTCCCCACTGCTCTTTTAGTACACTGACCAGTTGTTTGTGTGGCATCGGGTTGGCATCTGAGCGCAGTAAAGACAGCAATTGAGCAAGCTCGGGGGTTAGTAAGTCGCCAGCATCCATTGAAAGCAGCTGCCCAAGCTTCATGGCCGCACCGCGCAGGTGTGAGAGTTGAGTGGCTAGGTTTTCAATATTTTTAGGCTGTAGCAATAAGCTTTTATTATCCCAGCCTTTACCAGTAAGCGCACTTTTAGCACCGCCCACTAACATATTCGTGGTGACACCAGTGGCTAATGAGCCTAACTTTGCAAAACGTGAAAGTCGAGATGTGGGAACGGATCGCTCATTAGCCATAATTAACCTAATCTATTAATAATAAGGTCAATTAATACGTTTTATTACGCCTATTGGATCTAAATTATAACCGAGGGACTAGCTTAATAGCGCCTTCTACTACTTTTAAATCTAAAGGTAAATTACTTAATAATGCCATTTTAGGATCGTTCATATTTAACTTATAAACGGGGTTAACGGCTAAAAAGGCATTCATTACATCCATGGCCTCGTTATCCAGCACTTCTAAATTACCTTTAAAGCCACCCGCATCAATGCTTGAGTCGAGTAACTTAACATTACGTAAAAATACCGCTTTTTTCTCGCTGTCATAAAAAGGGGTGCCCTGTATTTGCAGCTTTAAGCGCACTGGGTACTTTAACGCAAAAGCATTAATTTCGGCGCTAGAATCAGCACCTAATAAAACATAATCACTATTATCTGGGCCAATATTAACGCTTAAATCATTCACATCAAACTGCACAGGTAAGCCCATCAGGCTAACTTTTTCACTTAATTTAGGTAACTCTTTATTTAGTAACGACTCAACCTCTGAATTTGTAAATGAATAAACCGAAATACCCTGCGTACTGTTACAGGCAGTTAAAAATAGTAGTGAAATAAAAACAAAAATTTTCATGCAAAACCCTATTGGTTAATCGTATAGGCAGTAAGTAGCCATAATAAAAAGCCGCTTTAATAGCGGCTTTTTCATTTTAGTTGATAAAAGTTAGTTTACAGCAAAAATAACTTTTAACCTTGCTAGTGTGTCAGCTGTGACTGAACCCTCGCTGAGTGCTAATAACTGCTTTAAATAATAATTTAAATCAGCGTGTTCGCCACGGTGCTTATCATCAAGCATGGCTACTTGCTCTACCATTCTTTGCGCTGAGTTTTGCGAACTTACGCTCGCAAGTATTTCCATGCGCGTTAGCAGCTGCTCACAGCTCAATGCTGTTTTAACTGCACCATTAAATTGGCTCGGGACTGGCTCGTTGTTCTCAAGTGCAACAAATAAAGCATCTAAATTAGCTTGCTCATTTTTAGCCGCTAAGCCTGTCAGCTTTTCATCTATGGCTGATAACAAAGCAGACACTTTAGAGGTTAACGATTTAAACTGTGTATACCCTTTAACTTTGGTTTGTAAATCAAGTAATTGGGCTTTACCTTCTACACTATTTAATGCTGCTTCAAGCTCATTCAGCTCAGTTGTTGCCAGCTTATCTGACTCGCTTTGTTCGCGCTTTTGCTGTTCAAACTCTTCGCTTCGTTTAGTGAAAGTTGCATCATTAAACTGACGGAATTTTTGCCACAATGCGTTTTCAGCTTTTAAGCCTGCAAACCCTATGGTTTGCCACTGTTGCTGTAACTGCTTTAGCTGTTGGCAAGCATCTGCTAAATTATCGCTTTGTGATAATTGCTGTGCTTGCTCAACGAGCTCATTTTTAAGTGCGGCATTGCCTTTATGAAACGCGTTAAGTGACGCTACAACCTGTTGCTGCTCTGCTTTATAACGCTCGTTTAATACGCGGTATGTTTTCGGGTCAACTTTACCCACACTTCGCCATGCTTTTTGCAAACGGTTATAGTTGCTTTCTAGTTGTTTCCAATCTAAATCAGCCGTATCAGTTGCTTGTAAATGCAGTGCATTCATATCAGCAATCAATTGCTCGCGCTCTGCTTTTGCTGCTTCACGTTGCACTTCTTGCTCAGCGAAGTAGCTGCGACAAGGGGCAAATAAAAGCTCAATTTTTTCATCAAACTCGTTGCCCTGTTGTTTCTCTTGCTCTGTATCAAGGCGTCCAAGTTCATTCCAACGCTTGCGAAGTACTTTAACTTGATCAGCACGCTGTTGTGGATCGTTACACGGCTCATCAACTAACGCTGTTACTTCTTCTAAAAGTGCTGCACGTTTTGGTGCGGCCGCATATTTTTGCCAATCTTTAGCATCGGCTAATTGCGCTTCTAGGTCTGCTTTTAAATTAACAAGCGGTTGTTGATATTTTTCGGTCAATTCGTTAAATAACTCTTCGAACCCTTTAAATACACCAAATGCAACATTAAAGCGCCCTTCTTCAATTAAACGTTTAACATCACGTGCCTTACGTTTAGCTTGGCTCTGGGTTTTTTCAAGCGGCTTAGTGAGTTCGCTCATTGCAGCTAAAAATTGCTTTTTATGCGCATTAAGTTGGGTTTTAAATGACGCTTGTAAATCATTGCTAAGTACATCTAAATGGCTGCGTGCCTCTTTAAATGTGTGATTAAAGGCACTTAGTTGTTGATCGTAATCACTGAGCTGCTCGGCGGGTTTTATTTCGCACAGCGCACTGTAAGCAATTTTATATTCTTTAATCGCCGCGGTTAGCTCAGGTAACTTGGCTACTTGTAAAAATAGTTGCTCAAGCTTATTAATCACTTGTTTTGATTGCTGATCAGCCATCAATTGCGTTTTATCTAGTGTGTCTTTTGCTTGTGCTACTTTTGCATTAAGCCAATCTTGCTGAATTTGCTCTGGGGTTTCTAATCCAAGTTGCAATGCATTTTCAATTTCTTCACTTAATGCTTCTAACGTAGCTAACGCTAACACTTGGCGCTGTTGCTGCGCTAAACGTTGCTGCTCTATTTCATGTTGCGCTTTTAAGGTTGCAATGTGTGCATCGAGCTTATCGGTAATTGATATATATTTAGCATCAAGGGTTTTTACATGTTCTTCACTTAGCCATTTTAATTCAAGAGCTTGCCACTGCGCAATGAGTTCTGCAGCTTGTGGGTCAACAATGGCGTAGTCATTTTTATCACGCAATGCATTAAGCTTTGCTAAAATAACACGGGTTGCGTTTTCAACTTGCGATGGCATTTCAAGCGCTAAACGCTCGCTTTCAAGATGACTTTCTAGCGCAACTTTGGCTTCACCTTGAGCATGCTTTAACAGCGCTTTAGTTAGCTGCTGAGTAATGACTAAATCAACTAACTGTTTTTGCAGCTCTTCGTTTGCTTCTTTAAAGGCTTTTTCAATCAGTTTAGGGTTAGCTAGGCGTTTTAATAGCTTAACTCTCACTTGCAATTCTTTTTCAGCAAATGCTAGTTTTTCAAGGGTTTTAACCGGTGCAAAGCGTTCAATGTACTCATTTTTAATCTGCGCCGATAAGCTACTTTCACTGTTTAATACAGCCGATGAGATTTGTTGTTCAGCAACATCTTTCAATGCCTGATCTTGTTTGTAAGCTTTCCACCACAGTGGTAAGTCGTTTACTTTTTGCAGTGCTTTACGACGAATTTCAGCCGATGAGTCTTCAAGGGCTAAAGTGCTTAAAATTGTTACGTCACGTGCCACATCAAGTTTTTCAATCGCATCTAAACGAACTTGTTGCTTTGGGTGTTTCCATTTTGGTGTAAAAAGGTGTTTAAAGATCATTTTCACTGAACCTAGCTATTTCGTTATCTGATTTGAATTCTTTTTGTAGTTGCGCTTTGGTTTTTTGGATCATTTCTCCATTTGCACCAATGGTAAACTGCTCGTTTGATTGTGCTACTTTTGCTTGGTACAACATCACTAGTTGCACTGTTTGTTGCTTTTGCTCATCTGATAAAGGCGTGCCATCTGGCCACTTTCCCGTTGCCGCGCCATACTGTAAGCGCTCAAATAATTCTGGAGTAATATTCTGTACTAGGTTGTCAATATTCATGTCATTTTTTCTTTTTCAGAGTCACTAAAATAATACGGTTAATAAGGTACCAAATACAGCCAATGCCAATGGCCGAGGTATACGCATACCACTGAAGTGTTTTTTCTTGAGGTTGTAGGAAGTACAAACAAAAGAAGCCACCTAAAAATAAGATCAGCGCTAAAAAGGAGTGGTTCATAAACATTTGCTGCTTTTTAATTCGCTGCTCACGTTGAAGTTGTTGAACTTGCTCGGCATTTAATTCAGCAACGTTACTTTGGCAATGTGGACACTGCGAATGTTTATCTGAAATTGATTTTGCACATTTGGGGCAACGAATAATCGCCATACATCTCTCTCCATACTACGCATAAAAAAAGCGCCTTTCGGCGCTTTTCATTGTACTTGTTTTATTGCTCTTTGTCTTTTTTGAATTTAACCCAATAGATGATATTAGGTTATTGGGATCTGTTTATTCAGCGTTTTTAGATTGCTTTTCAAGGCGCTTTTCCCAGAAGGTAGCGTTTTTAATCCCTAACTTAACGGGATCAAATATGATTTTGCCACCTTTTTTCTTTTGGTCTTCATAATCACTCAAACATGTTAAGGCTGGTTTAGCGACAAAGAAAATGGCTAATATACCCAATATGTTGATCCACGCCATTAAGCCAACGCCTATGTCGCCAATAGTCCATATATAACCGGAACTGTTAACCATGCCGTAGGCTACCATAAACATAATCATAAGTTTTACCACTACAAGCGGAATACTTCCTTTAAAGTAGCGATTTAAGTACGCGATATTCGTCTCAGCAATGAAGTAATAGGCCAGTATGGTGGTAAAAGCAAAGAAGAATAAAGCGATACCTACAAACGCTTCGCCAAAGCTACCAAATACACTAAACAACGCCATTTGGGTGAATGCTGCTGATCCCACTTCAGTTGCCGCATCCACATTTTGGATTATAAACTGCCCTTCTGGCAAAGTGCCGACTACATTGTATTGCTGCGTCATTAAGATCATTAATGCCGTTGCTGTACATACAAAAAGTGTATCAACATAAACAGAAAAAGCTTGCACTAACCCTTGCTGTGCAGGGTGATCAACTTCTGCCGCAGCCGCCGCATGAGGACCTGTACCTTGACCGGCTTCATTAGAATAGATACCACGCTTAACACCCCAACCAATTGCAGCGCCAAAGCCTGCTTGAGCTGTAAATGCATCACCAATAATGAGCGAGAAAATGCCTGGTACTTTGTCTATATTTAAAAATACGATAATTAAGGCCAGTACGATGTAACCAAGCGCCATAAATGGCACTACAATTTGCGTAAAATTAGCAATGCGCTTTATACCACCGAAGATAATAAAAGCTAAAACAATAAGAATAATGGCCAACGCAACCAGTTTAAAACTGCCTACGTCACCAAAACTTGTAGACACCATAGTGCCATCGCCAAATACTTGAGTAAATGCATTGCCCACAGCATTTGCTTGCACACCCGGCAGGAAAACCCCACACGCTATAATTGCCGACACAGCAAATAATACAGCTAGCCACTTTTGCCCTAAACAACGGTCAAAATAATACGCTGGGCCACCGCGGTATTGGCCGTCTTCTTCTAATTTATAAATTTGACCTAATGTTGACTCCGCGTATGCAGTACTTGCACCTAAAAAAGCAACAACCCACATCCAGAAAATAGCGCCAGGGCCACCAAAACCAATTGCGGCTGCCACACCGGCAATATTACCAACCCCTACTCGGCCAGATAATGAAACAGCAAGAGCTTGAAAAGATGAGATGCCTTTTTCTGAGGTGTTAGGGCTAAATAATAGCTTACACATTTCTTTAAAATGTCTAACTTGAGCAAATCGAGTTAGTACGGAGTAAAATAAGCCTGCGCCTAGGCATAAATAGATGAGTGCATCACTCCAAACAACATCATTAACGGCGCTTACAAAAGCTTCCATGAACATCCTCACAGTTATATTTATTATTATTAATTACCATACTCTGCCACTCAGAATACCTGTCATAAGCTTTACGAAATAAGGGGTTAATCTTTTCCGTTTTTCTTATTGTTCAATCGATATTAACTTAAGTGCCCAACCTTGTTAACAGTTAATTTTCAAAACAACTTATTGTTTATTTATATTGAGCCTTCCAGATCAACGTTTAACTAAGTGCAAATTGATTTAGACTATATGGTATTAAATCTGTCGAGAAGGTGTATTGAAACGTTTTAGTGCTGTGGTGGGTAAATGATTCTTATTTTTTGGTACGGTTGGTTTAGCTAAAAGTAAAAAGGGTATCAATATTTATTGATACCCTTTGAAACAAACGTTTTATCTTAAGTTGTCTACAACATTAACAATGGCTGCTAAGGTATCTTGACCAAATTGATAAGAACGACGATCTGACCAACCATAATCTGGATCGGGTAAGTCATTATTATCTTTAAATGGCATTTCAACTGTGTAAGTTAGTGCTTTAAATTCTTCTGCTGTGGCTGATGAACCTACTGTTAAATTAGCTTGACCTGGTTCGTCTTTATCGTAGCCATGCGTATCTTGAAACTCTGGAGTAATAGTTAAAAGCGCGGCTTTAAAGCTATCCTCTAGGCCTTTTAGGCGTGCATCATAGCTTGGTATGCCTTCGCTACCGGCAACAAAATTATATGGAATGGCTTCATCACCATGAATGTCTAGGTGCATGTCTAAGCCGGCTTCGCGCATTTTATTTAGCACTAAGTAAACTTCTGGGCTGTTTTCCATGCTGGGTGTTTGCCATTCACGGTTTAAATTAACCCCTTTAGCATTAGTACGTAAGTGACCACGTGCACTGCCATCTGGATTCATGTTTGGCACTACATAGAATATCGCTTTTGATAGTAACGCTGCTGCATGAGGGTCTTCATCATCAAGTAGCTTGTGTACTAAGCCTTCTACAAACCACTCTGCCATTGTTTCACCTGGGTGTTGGCGAGCAGTGATCCAAATTACTTTTTTATCGGCGCTTGGCTGACCAATTTTAAGCACGCTCATGTCACGCCCATCAAGCGTTTGACCTAGTGTTTCTAGTTGGCAAATTTCTTGGCTTTGCGCCCATGCTAATAAGTCTAAATGACGATCGTAGCTGTAAGGTGCAAAGTAGGCGAAGTAAACGCTGCTGCACTCAGGCTCAAGCTCAAATGTTAATGTGCCATTTTCATACGAAGACGGTACACGGAACCATGTTTGACGGTCGTATGAAGCAACAGCTTGGTAGTCTACCCAACCATCAGGGTATGCAGACTTATCAAGATTATTAATATTTAACTGATGAAGTTGATAAGGCGTTGTTTCAAGGCGAAAGTGAAACCACTGATAAAACTCAGACTGGTGATCTTTATTAATTTCTAGCTGAATATTTAACGGATCGATGGCTTCAATAACTTTAATATTACCACTGTCGAAATTGCTACTGATTTTCATTACAACAAACCTATTAGTTAACTGTGTGTCTTTGACTAAGGCATTTAGCCAAGAGGTAAATACGTGTCACTGCACTTTAAAAGTGTATAAACGCGTACCCAATTTAATAAAGCGTACCATAACCGCTTCACTTTAAAAATCTTCAGACCTAAAAAAGCCAGCAAGTGCTGGCTTTTCTTAATTGCTCATGTATTTATCGAGGTAAACTTGGGAATGAGACTTCTGCCATGTCGCGCATACAGCGAACTACCTGACAGCTATAACCAAACTCATTGTCGTACCATACGTAAAGTACTACGCGGTTATCATCAACAATCGTTGCTTGAGAATCAACAACACCTGCGTAACGGCTACCCACTAAATCGGTAGAGACGATTTCAGTTGATGCTGTGTAATCAATTTGATCACGTAGGTCTGAGTGTAGTGCTGTTTCACGTAAAAACGCATTAAGCTCTTCAACCGTTGTACTCTTTTCAAGGTTCAAGTTTAAGATAGCTAACGATACGTTTGGTGTAGGTACACGGATTGCGTTACCTGTTAGTTTACCTTCAAGCTCTGGTAATGCTTTAGAAACCGCTTTCGCTGCACCTGTTTCAGTGATAACCATGTTTAGTGCCGCAGCACGACCACGACGTTCTGCTTTGTGGTAATTATCAATTAAGTTTTGGTCATTAGTGTACGAGTGAACCGTTTCAACGTGACCATTCTTAATACCAAACTGATCGTTTAATGCTTTAAGTGTTGGCGTAATTGCATTGGTTGTACAACTTGCTGCACAGACAATTTTGTCTTCCGGTAAAATATCTTGGTTGTTTACACCGTAAACAATATTTTTAATATTACCTTTAGCAGGCGCTGTTAATAATACTTTTACAGCCCCTTTAGATTCTAAATGCTGACCAAGGCCGGCTTCATCTTTCCAGATACCTGTGTTATCAACGACTAATGCATTTTCGATACCGTAGGCACTGTAATCAACTTCGCTTGGCGAATTAGCGTAGATAACTTGAATGTAGCTACCGTTAGCTTTAATAGCATTACGTTCTTTATCAATAGTAATTGAACCATTGAACGGACCGTGGATAGAATCACGACGCAATAAGCTTGCACGTTTTTCTAAATCGCCGTCTTTACCACCACGCACAACAATAGCGCGTAGGTTTAAGTCGGCGTATGGGCCTGACTTTTCAATTAGCAAACGTGCTAATAAGCGGCCGATACGACCAAAGCCGTAAAGTACTACGTCACGTGGTGCTTTAGGCTCAGAATTAACAATTTCAGCTAGCTCGTCTTTAACGAACTCTTCTACTGAACGACCATTCGCTGCATCTGTGTATAAATAGCTGTATGCTAATTTACCAATATCGATACGGGCAGAATTTAATTCCATTTTGCTGATAGCTTCTAAGAATGGGAAGCTTTCACGTAGGCGCAGTTTAGTCCCTTCAAATTGAGCTACTGATTTGTGAGACTTGATAATATCAATAGTGCTTGAATTTACTAATGGACGGCCGTAAACAGCGATTTCAATACCACGATTACGATACAATTTACCAATAATAGGCTGCATGCTTTCTGCGTAATCTTGACGTTCTTGCCAGCTACTTGTGTATTCTAACTCGTGAGATGAGGTCATTTTTTTTACCTAATTAAACAATTTTGAACGGATAGCCTAAGAATGCATCGAATTTTGAGAGCAACGCATTCCTTCGGGCAGGCCTATTCTAATTTAATCTCATTTTATTCTCTACTGTTAGAGACTAAAGTTTAGGCTAGAATAATACTATATGAGGGTCTGTTGACCTTTGTGGATTAAAATTTGTTCAAACTAGGGACAATTTAATCGCGGCGCGAGGTTTGTAACCTAGTGGGCTCGATAACTGCTCCTGCGTTATTCTACTGGCTTACATCCATGTAAGAATAAGTAAAAACCGAGC
>NZ_PNCN01000179.1:0-3110 GCF_005886135.1 Pseudoalteromonas sp. S4741
ACATGGATGTAAGCCAGTAGAATAACGCAGGAGCAGTTATCGAGTCCACTAGGTTACAAACCTCGCGCCGCGATTAAACCGCCCCTAGTTTGAACAAATTGTAATCCGCAAAGGTCAATAGACCCTAATTAACGCTAAGCGCTTCTAGATAATTTTTCACTTTACGCTTAAGATTAGGGCATTGATGCTTAACCACTTTTGAGTTTTATGAAACCGTTACTGAGTTGCTTACTTTTTTGTTTTGCTTTGTTTTATAGTGCCAGCAGTGCCGCTTATAACGAAGCTATGTGTATTCTTATAAAACAAGAAATGCAGCAACACAGCAATAATAAAGCCAGCCGTAAATACCGTAATGCTGCGCGAGACTTTGAAAAAAACTGCAGTGTTCCGCAAGCGGCACGCACTTTGCCAGTAGCAAAGCCTAAACCGCAGCCGGTTATTGAACAATCGACCCCGGAGGTTGTAAAACCACAACAAATAGAACCCACTTTACAGCCAACGTTGCCAGACGCTGCAACTGAGCAAAGTGCAACTGCACCCCAAAATAATGTAATCGAACAAAGCGCCACTCAAACTATAGAGCAAGCTAAAAAAAATGCCCCAGTAGCATCAACCACAACAGCACCTGATGAGTCACAAGTCAATGTAACAGCTGCGGCTGCACAAAGCGGCGCTTCTGAAAAAAATGCACAGCCCAGCAAAATACCGGCCAGTGAATTATCAAACACTGAGGAAAATACGCAACCAAAGGTAAAAAAAGCCACCGTTGAGCCTGCACAAACCGCCGTACCTATCACTATAAATACCAGCGAGCAAACAGCCGTTATTGCCTCTTCTATTCCCAAAGGGGCTAATATAATCTCGCTAGTATTACCAAGTGTGGCACTATTGTTAATTGTGGTAATTACGGTTGTGGTATTAATGCGCCTGCGCAATATTAAGCAAAATAAACAAGTGGCTGATACTGGCATACCATTGCAAATGCCCCCAAGTCACGACAATGATCAAACTCACAGTGTTGTTACTGAGCCGATGGTGACTGGCTCTGATCTGCAAAACCCAGCCGTCGAAAGCAAGGGTAAAGAGCCTGATTCTCGTCGAGTTAATACAGTGAAAATAAAGTCGGAGCCTAACACGGCAGAGTTTGAAGCAGCAGCTAAAGCAACCTTAGAGCGGATAAAAAATGCAACAGAGTTTGCCGAGCCACAAGTAAGAGATTTTGACCCCGAAGCCAAACAAAGCAAAATACAGCGTAATCCTATAAATCAGCCAATCAAAAAGGGTCAACATGAAGCGCCTATAAAGCCTTCACACAGCGCACCTGAACCCATTGCACCCCATCAGCCACAAGGTGATTTCCATCCTGCAAAAACGCAGCGTTCATCATTAAGCTCAACCACTGAACACGACTTTAAAGAGCCAGAAGTACGCACTTTCGATCCCGACGCGCCACTACCTACAAAAAAAACACCGGTAACGGCAGGGCAAGTAAAGTTTGCCCCTGAAGAGCCAAGTACGCGCGATAACTCACCACAAAGCAGCAATCCATTTGCTAATTTATCGCTTGATGAAAGCTGGGATCCAAATTCACCACAAAAACCAAAAATAGAAGAAAAAAAACGCGCGCCTAAATCACAAGCACTCATCGATGCAGAAGAACGCGCAAAAAAAATGCAAACAAAAGAATAACGCGGTAACATAAAGTACTTAAAATAAGTCTGTAAAGCGACGGTATAGCCCTTAAGCTTAGATTCAGTTAAAACCTTTAAAATAGTTTATTTTTTAAGCAGCATTCAAAGCCGCTTTATATCCAAAAAGGGTATATTTAATAAAAGGAGAGACTTATACACATGAATGTTATGTTATCAGCTAAATTAAGATACCGTATTTATATCGCATCTTTCTTGCTGATGGCTTTTACCAGTCATTACACGCACGCAATTGAAGCAATACAACCCTCAAGCAAAGCGGCTAATCACCATGCTGCTTTAAATATAAGTACAGGCGAATGGCCGCCTTTTTTAAGCGAATCGCTGCCTCACAAAGGCGTGGTTGCGCATTTAATTACCGATATATTTGCACAAGCTAACATTAAAGTTAACTTTACCTTTTTACCGTGGCCGCGTGCTTACCACGACACCATTAATGATAAATACGCAGCCACTGCCGTATGGATGTTTGAACAACAACGTGCTGAGGATTATTTTTACAGTGAGCCAGTGTTAAACGAGCGTTTTGTATTTTTTTATCATAAACAACGCCCTTTTGATTGGCAAAATCTAAACGATTTAAAAGGCTTATTACTCGGTGGTGGGCTTGCTTACAGCTATGGCGAAGAGTTTGATAAAGCACTACAAGCGGGTCTATTTGATATGTCGCGAGTAAGTACCACAGAGCAAAACTTTAAACGCTTAGCTATGGGCAGAATAGACGCCTTTGCCGAGGAAAAAAGCGTAGGCTATCACATACTGGCAGGTCAACTACCTACAATAAAAAATGCCATTGTGCATCACCCAAGGCCACTATTAATCAATAAAAGCTTTGTGATGTTCCCTAAAAATAACCCACTCAGTGAACAGCGGCTTGAAATATTTAACCAGCAATTACTTAAATTTAAACAAAGCGGCCGTTATCAAGCCTACTTTGATGCGTTAGATAATGGCGCTTATCAACCCACAAATAGCGCCCTGGCCGACTGACCTGCAGGCGCGGCTTTATGCAGCGCGTTTTATGTTTGGAACGCGGGTTTCGGGCTACGAGCTACGAGTTACGGGGGGATGGTAAAACCTAACCCCTGTTTTTATATTTTCTTATTACCCCTCATTGTCTTCTCTTTGTGCAAACATGTTTTAAGTGATTTATTCACAAAGAGGGCAAAGAGACGCTGCGCTAAAAGAGGAAAAACAAGCCAACTACTATCCTGTAGCAGCGATTTTATATCGCGTCAGGCCTAGGTCATTGAACTATACCCGCGCCTCGCAGCTCGTAACCTTTAACCTTTAACCTTTAACCTTTAACCTTTAACCTTTAACCTTTAACCTTTAACCTTTAACCTTTAACCTTTAACCTTTTTAAATTTTACTTAGGCCTAGGTTATTAAACAATATAAC